>CATPCN010000743.1 GCA_955652855.1 uncultured Chthoniobacterales bacterium
GAGATCAACGAAACGCAGCACGTTCATGTCGTGACGCTGGAAGATCCGATCGAATTCGTTCATCCTCCGCTCAAAGCCACATTCAACCAGCGCGAGCTCGGACACGACTTCAACAATTATCCAAACGGCTTGCGCGCGGCATTGCGCCAGGCGCCCAAGATCATACTCGTGGGCGAAATGCGCGATCGCGCAACTGTGGAAGTTGCGCTCATGGCAGCGGAAACTGGTCACCTCGTGCTCAGCACGTTGCACACGGTCGACGCCGGCCAATCCATCAACCGTATTCTCGGCCTGTTCTCGCTCGGAGAAGAGCAGCAGCTGCGATTACGCCTGTCGGACACATTGCGCTACATCGTCAGCCAGCGCCTGGCCTCAAAAATCGGCGGCGGCCGGCAGTTGCTCACCGAAATCATGGGCAACAATCTGCGCACGAAGGAAACGATCGCGCTCGGCAAAGGTGATCATCGGAATTTCTACGAGATCATTGAAGCGAGCTCGCCTTTTGGCTGGATGACTTTTGATCAATCGATCATGCGCGCCTACGAGTCCGATCTGATCACCGAAGAGACGGCAAAGATGTTCGCTTCACGCAAAGGCAAGGTCACGCGCGCGATCGATCTCGTGCAAAAAACCCGCGGCGTCGATGCCGACCTCGATTCTGGGCTCCGCCTCGATGTGGAGGCCAACGCTTTTCACTAAATCACTGCCATGGAACAGGACACAGACGCATTTTTCGATCTCGGCGATAACACGGCGCTGGTCTGCGTAGACCATCAGCAATACCAAAAGATCATAGTGCCGCAATTGATCGACATTACCTACAAGGTGCATCTCGGCCTCTTCGCCGAAGACGTCATCCTCAAGCTGAAAACGTACATCTACAATGTCGTCATCATCTACGAGAACTTCAAAGGCAGCACGCTCCAGACGAACCCGATCCTCGCCGAAATAGCGCGACGACCCGGCGCGAGCCGGCGCGACTTCTTCGTCGTGCTGCTTAGCCATCGTTTCGCGACGAACGACGCGATGACGGCGTTCGTTCACAGTGTCGATCAAATCATCAACGTGGCCGATCTGGCAAACTTCAAACCCGTCCTGCGACGCAGTGTCGCCCAGCATCGGGAACTTTATCACCCGTTCCAGGAAACCATTCAAGCCGCCCAATCGCTCTAGCGTGGCGTGGCGCTGAGAGCCGGCGGCCCTTGGGCGAAAACGTTGCGCTCCATCAAACCTAGAATTTCGAAGTTGCTTTAGTTGCGGAACAAAACAAACATGAGCGGGTTCAATGATTGCGGCTTGGTCGAACTTGTAGTTGCAACTCCAATGTTGTTGTCGATGTTTGCCGTCCAACTTCTTATATGAACGTGATCAACGACTGGGTGCGATTTACGTGGGATTTAACCACGCTGCCGACCTTTGAATCGGAATTACCCGAGCATTATCAAGTGGGGCAATTGACAGGCAGCGACGAGAAAGAATTGCGCAAAGTGATTTCAAGCTCGTTTGTCCTCGATCCCACATGGAATCCGGCGATGAACGAAGTCATGCAGATCGTCGAAGCTTCGCTCGATCGCGCATTCCAATCCGCCGAAAAAAGCGTTGGTCTCGCCCTGCGGCATGGCCTCCGCATTATCGGGGCGTCCGTCCTCTCGCTCGATCCGGAGTCGGAGAGCAATCTTTCGCCCGGCCCCTGCGTCCTTGTCGAATATCGAAACCGCGGCTTCGGAACGCGCCTCCTCGAGCATTCACTCCGAGCTTTGCGCGACGCGGGTCTCTCGCGTGCCATCGCCCTTACGAGAGGCAGCGCGCCGGTCGCAAAGTTTCTCTATCCGAAACATCAGGGCATCGCACTTCCGGCGGAAGTCGCGCCGCTACTGGCTGCGTAATCTTTCGCGCGGCGGCTATTTCGGTGCGGTTTGATTTAGGCAATTACACTTTAAGGTTGGCCGCGGAATGAAGGCAATCGTTCTAACGTACGATCGGTATCGAGCGATGACCGAGCACATGATCCTTCGATATGAACAGCTCTGGCCGACCCATCCGTTTACATTCCGGATTCCATTTCAAAATCTTGGAGGCAAAGACACGGACAGAACGAATTATGTCCGGACGCCCGAAGACATCAGAGAAACAGCCTTGCATCTAATTGCAGACCTAAATGATGACGAATGGATCTATTGGTGCATCGACGACAAATATCCAATTCGGCTTGTTACCGAAAAAATTGTCGATCTCATCGAGGACGCCACACACTCGCCGGACATGAGCGGGCTCCTGTTTTGCCGGTGCCGAGCGGTTTTAGACAATCCCGAGCTCACACTCTATCCGAGAGAACGAGTCAATTCTTGGGGAGATATCTACTTCGAACGAAAAGCCTGGCACCAAATCTGGATTCACCAGCTACTAAGAGTCAAAGTATTGCGGCACTTGTTTAGCCATTTGCCTGCTGGTATTCCCACCGCCAAGGCGATGGACAAGTTAAAGGATGATGTAGTTAAGCCGACCGAACACCGGTTGTTCGTTACAAAGGACAATTTCGCAGTTTTTGGAGAAAGCACGCACAAGGGACTCATTACGCAAAATTGCTATGATAGCATTAGAAGCACCGGCATTGAGTTACCGCGTTGGTTTGATCAATCCAACGGGCAACATGTGATTATAGGAGAGCTATAGCACGGTGCCATGCCACACCTGCTTGGTCAGGTTCCACAAGGTTCCTATACGTCGAGTGGACCAGGTGAAGTTTTGCGTAACCTGCCATAGTGCTTCCGATTTCCGACCTGCCGCTAAAGCTTCTGATACGCGCAGCTTCAAGATCTTTCGAAGCCAAACCTCTTCGATAACCCGAGTTTCTGCCTTGGGCAGGTGCGTCGACAATCTCAAAATCTCGGCAAGGACATCCTCAAAGCATCGAATTCGTTCCTGACGAGAGATAGTCTTGGAGAAGCCGCCGGGGTGCGTTCGCTTTTCCATAAGTGGTTCCGGCACGTAAACGAATTGGGTAAACTTGGCCAGGCGTAATGTGAAAATAAAGCCGTCATGATGATTGAAACCCTCATCAAACAAGCCGACCGCTTTTACTAAGTCGTAACGAACCATTAGTGATCGCAGGACTCCCATTCGACCGGCGGCAATGTAAGCAAACACATCGCCAGAAGGCTCCGCAACAACATTTCGTACTCGAACACGCTCGCCCCTGGGATCTACCTGGTACCTATTACTGTAGCTGCAACAAGTCTGAGCGTGGCTAGCCAAAGTTTCTGTGTGCTTCGCGATATAGTCCGGGAGGAATCTATCGTCTCCGTCCAGGATCGCGACGTAATCTCCTGTTACCACTCGTAAAGCGCTGTTTCGATTCTTCGGAATGCCAACACTCTGGTCATGACAAATCCCACGGATCCAGCCGGAATAACGTGTTACGTAACCCCCGATGAGGCTAACCGAACCATCTTTAGTGGAGTGATCATCAGCGATGATGATCTCGTGAGGCTTCACACTTTGATGAATGACACTTTCGATCGCCTCTTTCAGATAGCGTTCCTGGTTGTAGGAAGTAATAATGACGCTAACGCGAGGTTGCGACATCTCAGAAGCCAGTGCGTTGCACTTTGCCGGTCTTAGAAATGGTAGCCAAACAGCTCAATACTCTTAGCGAATCTGTCGGCCACTAGCCGTCTCGAAGCTTCATTGTAAAAAGATCGATAATCGGCTCTGGGCACCTGATTCTCTCTGGTGAGCGCGATTGGCGCGACGTCCAGTGCCTTACATATGTGTTCCCAATCGCTATCCAGATTTTCATACTGTCCTACAAAATCGATAATGACGTTGTCGCCGTCACTTATCCAATCTAACAAGTCCTGGCCCGGCTGTTCATTGATCATCCTTTGGCCGTATTCGGAATTGACGAATACGCCGAAGCTTTTCATTTCCCTAATTCGCGAAACGTGCGGCATTAAAGAAGGAAACTCGCCGGCGTGAGTAAGCCACCAGTGATACGACGAGACCATGAGGTCCCACGGGTTTCTCACAAAGCTAAATTTGAAAGCCTTATCCCATACTGGCCCCAGGATGTGGCGGACTTCCGAAGCTTTCGAGTGTTTGTGATATCGCCGGGCGTCGATTGGAACCGACCGTTGGCCGTGTAGGGCCGCCAGCGCCCGATGCACACTGGTGCCCGCGCATTTTGGAATATGTATGAACACATAATTTAGTAAGGAGGAATAACAGACAGGTTTCGCGCCTCGTTTAGCCACATCAATCTTCGGCATGCTCTCTCTTCGGATGGCTCGTGTCATTCTTTAGTTGCGGCACTTCTCATCGCCATCTAACAATCATAACGATCTCTGCGTTTGCCCGGAAGAAACCCGATGATCATTTCTCACAAACATAAATTCATTTTTATCAAGACAGCCAAAACCGCGAGCACGAGCATCGAGGTTTTCCTTTCGCCGCAATGCGGTCCAGACGACATTGTGACCCCAATCGTTCCTCCTGTCGAGGGACACTACCCGCGGAACTACGAAGAATTCTACAACCACATTCCCGCAACGCTGATTCAGGAGCGCGTTCCGGCCCAAGCGTGGAATAGCTATTTCAAGTTCTGCGTGGAAAGGAACCCATGGGACAAAGCGCTTTCGCATTACCATATGCAGGTCGCCCGCTTAAACGGCGACCTTTCTCTCGATCAATATCTGACAAAGGGTAAGTTTCCCATCAACTATCCGCGATACACCGATGCCTCCGGCACAACCGTCATCGTTGATCGGGTTCTGCGTTATGAAAATCTTAATGTCGATCTTGCTGACGTGTTCCAGCAGCTAAACGTGCCTTTTACTGGCACGCTTCGCGTGCGAGCAAAATCGGATTACCGGACCGATCGCACCCCCTATCAGCTGGTCTTTAACGAAGCACAGCGGAGAATAGTGGAACGGGCCTTTGCCAAAGAAATTGATCTGCACGGCTACCAGTTCGATTCGAAACCTGAACGCTTGTCGTGATCTCTCACAAACACAGGTGCATTTTTGTCGAGGTGCCAAAAACGGCTTCGAGTAGCATACGAGCCATTGTCGGCAAACCGCTCAAGCCCCACATGGGCTTGTCGGAGATCAAAAAATTAATGGAGACTGGCTGGACGCCTTATGATGGCGTAACGAACCGAGCGCTCGAGTGTTTGTATCTCACGCGTTCAAGAAAACGCAGGATCGAGGTCGGTCGACGGAAATTCGAAGCCTACTTTAAATTCGGGTTCGTTCGTAATCCATGGGACCGAGTCGTCTCTCTCTACGAACGCACGGAAGGTTTGCAAGTGAAGAACAAGATGACCTTCGATGAGTTCGTCGATTGGATTCAATACAGCAGCAGTACCTGCATTCATTCCTCTCCACATCGTTACCAACTCGATTGGTTCGTCGATGGCAGCGGAACTTTACTTGCCGATTTTATCGGAAGATTCGAAAAACTTGAATCGGATTGGGCAACAGTGGCTCAAAAGCTGGGACTCACTGAAAGCTTACCGCACAAGCGAGCCAATCCGCGCTCGCGGCACTACACTGATTATTATACGCCGCGAACACAGGAAGTAATCGCGAATAAGTTCAAGGTAGATATCGACTACTTTGGTTATGAATTTGGTCGATGAGCGCGAGAGCTACTTATAGGGCAGCTTGAGCTTATCGCGCGTCGATTCTTGCCAGCGGTGAATCCCCCCCGCGCAACGCGAAATAGTCGCGCTGCATTGGCCGCTGTAATAAAGATTGCGCATTTCATGCGGGTCATCGTTCAAGTTATATAGCTCGTTCAGGTCCTTGTCGCGCAGGGAAAGCTTCCAACCATCCGGCGTGATAATCGTGCGAGTAGATTCTTCCACCGCCTGATTGATCATGCGACGTGGAGCGAGTGTCGTCCCTTTTTTGATCTTCTGCCCGACGGAGCTGGCATATCGGTTTGGAGACCACTCGATGAAAACGTTCTGCGCAGGCGTCGTTTCTCCACCCATCAAAGGCAGCAGACTTTTGCCCGCGCATTGAGTCGCCTCGGGTTGACCAAGCAAGTCGATTAACGTCGGCAGAAAATCGATGTGACTCACTGGTTGCGCAATTCGAGTATGTCGATGTTCGGGTAGTCGCACCAAATATGGAACGCGCACCGCTTCTTCGAACATGACTTCTTTGCCGAAGAGCTGATGTGCTCCCAACGTATCGCCGTGGTCGCTTGTATGAACGACCACAGTTTGTTCACTCAGCCCCGTCCGCTCCAGACATCCAAGGATGCCGCCGATGCTTTGATCGACCAGCGTGACAAGCCCGAGATATTTTTGTTTAAAGCTCCGATAATCGTCTTCGGTAATTCCAAAGTAGAAGCGCCGTCTCTTTCCCGTTGAATCGGTAAGCGCCTTGTCTTGCTGCCATTCGCGCATCAACCGATATCGCAACGGGACATCGTCATTCGGTGGAACGGCGGCCGTAAGATCGACGTCCACTTCACTGAGCGAGTGCTCCTCGTTGAGTGGACCGTTATAAGGAGGGTGCGGTTCTACAAAAGCGACGAAAAGAACAAAAGGATCGCGTTGATGTTTTTCGATGAATTCACACGCGTGTTTCTCCAGAAATGTCGACTGCGATAATTCCAGCGGCACATTACTCACAGCCAGCTCAGAGAACTCTCCGTCGCGATCGGGTGTTAGTCCCTTTGAAATTAAAAATTGGCTGTAGTCGCTGGCGTGTTGTGTCGAAATCCACTTTTCAAAACCTCGTTGCTGAGCCCCTTCCAAGCCAAGGTGCCATTTGCCCATGTAAGCGGTTCGATAATCTCGATCTTGTAGCAGCTCGAGCAAAACTCGAAACCGCGGATCGAGAATCGAACCATTACTCGTGCATCCCGTCGTGTGCGGCCAAAGGCCTGTCATGAGCGACGCCCGCGAAGGCGAACAGACCGGTTGCGTCACGTAAGCTCGATTGAAGACGACCGACTCAGACGCAAGTTTATTCAAATTTGGAGCGTGAACCTTCGTATTTCCGTAGCATGCCATCGTGTCCACGCGTTGCTGATCGGTTAGAAAAACGATCAGATTACGTTTGCGCGGAAGATGAGCCGGTTGTGACTTCATGATCGTTAGTGTGGCGGACGAAAACCGAACTCGGCGCGTAGCTTCTGCCACAGCCAATCAATAAACGGACCTTTCTGTGTCAATTCTCCATAGGCGGCAGCTAGTGCTTCCGCTTTCTCTACATTTTGGTTCAAACAGTAGAGGTAAATCAGCAGGTAGATATCTCTGGCCGCGGCGATATGTCGATCTTTCTCGATTTCCAACAAACGTATCGCCGCGCCAAAATCCCGCCGGGCCAAAGCGCCTGCGACCAAGTCCGGCAATGTCTCGGACGGTGGCGGCTCTGATTTGGCTACCACTTTCTCTGCGATCGAGAGACGGAACTCATCGCTGCCGAGGACTTCCAATACCGGGACACGCAGCCGCGAACCGCGCAGGTAAAGATCGAGCTCAGCCAACCAGTTACTTCCCATATTTCCAGAAAGGAAGCGCGTCTCGCGAAGTAAGAAAAGTGACTGAAGCGATGACTGCCTCGTGTCAGGCCAAATTGTTTGCGCCAATGTAGACGACCGAAAACGACGGAGCGCGGGCATTGCCTCCATGTAAGTCGATGCGAATTGATCCGCGGCGTGGAGATCTGGTAACGGATCGCTCAAGCGTTTCGGATACAAGTCGATCAATGGTTCTATTCCCTGCGTGATTCGATCGATTTCTTCGCCATCCATCAGAAACAGCGCCGCCATTTGCTCGGGCACTTCGATGCCGACGCGTGCTAGGTCTGCGCGCGCAGTCGTCTCGTTCCATAAGCGTCGGACTTCCTCATCACTCAGTCTGCGCCCCGGGCCTTTCATGCCCATCATGATCCATTCCTCATCAGAACTGGCCCAAAGCGATGCATTCGGGAAGGCATTGTGAAACGCACGCAGAATTGCTTTTGTTTCATCCACCTGAAGTTGGTAAATGGGGAGCCAAAAGGTAGCGATTCCGCCTTCTTTAAGCCGCGCGTATATCGACATAAAAAACTCCTGCGTGTAAAGATTGACCGCGCCTGCGACCTTGGGTGGCGGCGGCTCTCCCGTGATGACGTCGTACTGACGCGGACTTGCCTGCAAAAAGAAGCGCCCATCCTGCACGAAGGTCTTAACTCTCGGATCATGCAATGGATTGGGATGATCGAGATCGGAATAGTAGGCAGTAAGGTTAAATACCTCCTTCGAAATATCCACTATGTCGATGTGCTTGAGCTGCCGCTCGCAAACGAGTGCGTCTGCCGTCACACCTACGCCGTAGCAAATCAACAACGCATCTTCAGATTCGGGCCGGAGAGTCAGCGGGAGGTACGCGAACAACCGCATGTAGCGCTGGTTGCGCGGATTCGTGGCCGACATCGAGAAGGCATTTGTCGTGAGCCGGTAGTAGTAGGGCTCGCCGAAAAGATCGCGCCGAAGAAGCTGCCAGGTGTCCGAGGAACCTTCGACCTTCTTGATCAAGTGTTGGTTTTCTGCTTCGAATAACCGGCGAGCATTAGCGAAATGCGCTTCGTCACGATGATAAGGGAAGAACACGATCAACAAAACGAACATCGTGCTAAGCGCAAGCATCGCCGCGCCAATCGGTCTCCTCGCAGACCAACTTTCCCGTCCGCTTATAACCGCCGCTAAGAAAGCATAACCGGCCGCGCACAAGATCAGAGTTCGCTCGAAACCAATGCTCGGAAGTAATACGAAACTTGCAAGTAAAGGACCTACTGCCGCCCCGCTCGTATTGAACAAGGTGGCGATTCCGACACTGTTTACCCGGTTTTCCACACTGTTCTGAACGAGCGCTACGATCGACGGAAACAAAATCCCCGAAAGAAATGCAACGGGAAATATTAAAGCTAGAGAGAGCAATCCAATTTGGTGCCACGACCCCAGGTAGTAGTTGCGAATACCTTCCGAGAGCACCGGCACCGGGAAGAACAAGTAAGAAAGAAGCGCAGAAATCGCAGCTGCTATCAGGACAATTGGAAGCCATTGGTTTAATCGCGCCACTCGGCACAGAATCGTGCCCGACACGACTCCGCCCAATCCAATCCCCGCCAACACCACCGCCAACATCATGGCGAAAGCAGTCGAAGATGAAGCGACATACAAGCGCAGAAATCGGAACCAGACCACTTCCAGGCAGAGAAGGAGAGTCCCTGTCCCGAGACTAACGAAAAGCAGACGCCAGGGTGGCCGGTAGCTTATGTCCAACCGCAATCGAGGTGCTCGCACTGGACTGATTGCCGGCGTAGGGCTACTAGCTCTTGCTAGTAATAAAGCAATAGCAGCGGCAACGCAGTTGACTAAGCCCGCGGCTAAGCTTGTGCCCAAAAGTCCAAAAGCCTTCACCAGGAACATTTCTCCCAAGAGCGCGCCGGTCACCGCGCCCAATGTGTTCCAGCCATAGAGAAGGCCGATGGCGCGCCCGAAATCGTGCCGGGTCAGAACAGGATCTTCCAGCACGACGGGCAACGTTAATCCCATTGCGGTTGTCGGGACCAACAAGATCGAGAACGAGAGCAGAAGACGCAAGCCGATGAGCGCTGCTTGATGGTTCCAAAGCGCTTGAAAGATCGGGCGCATCCACTCTCCAATTAACGGCAGACCAAAAACAATCGTGCAGCCGAACAATGCAACAGCCATTTCGAGCGCGGCGTAGAAATGCAGAGGCCGCACCCGTTGCAGCTTCGCAGATGCCGCGATCGCCGTCCCAAACGCCAGACCCGCCATAAAGCTTGAAAGAATCAAAGCCGCGGACCAGACGGAATTTCCAAATGCTAGACCGCTCAGCCGGAGCCAGAGCGTTTCGAAAATAAGCGCGCTGCTTCCTGACAGGAAGAGGACAAATGAGAGAATGGCTAAGCGCACCTTGTCGATCTAAGTGTAGGACTTGTCCATCGCCGGCGAGATGCGCGACCGTTGCCGAATCAGCGCGGCCTCCCGCATGAAATTCGGGTTCCGCAAAACTTGCGTGGCGACTTGCTCTCCGCCGCTTCGCGTGAACAAAGAAAAACAATCGATCAATCGGCGGCCGCGCCAGTTAATCAGCTCCTGCCGCAGGCAATGCATGCCATGTCTCGCGCACAACTCACGGAAGAGCTCGGCAGCCATTGTCGGCGTGCGATGATGCTCCCAGTCGAGAAGCTTCGTTTGAATCAGTAGCTTTCTTACTGACTGCGGAAGGCGTTCGCGCGCGGAGTGCGCATACGCGCCGAGATTCGAATGATGAATGAATCCTTTGCCGCCGACTTTCAGCTTTCTTCCCAACTCGCTCAGGTACGCTTCCACGCCCTTCCGCCCGATGTGCACGAAAGCATCGAAGCTAAACACGAAATCGACTGACTCGTCGGGTAACATCGACAATGAGCGACCGTCGTTGACATAATAGCTTATGCGCTGATCAGAACCGAACCGCTGGCGGCATGCTTCGATGCATTTCTCAGCGAAATCGACGACGAACAGCTGTTCGCAATAATCTCTGAGATAATTCGTCCAGCGACCAAAGCCCGGCGCGATTTCGAGGATCGTATTCGCGGGGAGGCAATCTTGAATGCGCGGCAGGATCGCGCCGAACCATTGCGCGGCCGAACTCCCCCACGGCTTCGACCATTCTTCTCCCGCATCTTTCCAAGCGTAACTTTGCCCGGGAGAATTGTAGCGTTGAACAGGCCTGACCATTGACGTTTGTGGCGCAACCCTGAATCACGCGAAGCGCATCGGCAAACTTTTCCTTGCGCTACACAATTCAAATGTGGCTGGGGGCGGAATTGAACCGCCGACACGTGGATTTTCAGTCCACTGCTCTACCAACTGAGCTACCCAGCCGCTTTGTATGTCGATCTTGTGCCCGCGTCGCGACGCGGGTGCTCACTATGCAAAATTCTGCTTGCAGGGCAAGCAGCACTTGTTTCTCTGCTGCGAATTCAACCCAAGTGACGAGAGTCCTTGGCCGCGTTGCGGTTCTTATCTTTGTTTTGAGCTGCGCAACGCGTCCGTTTCGATCTCTGGCAAGGTCGGATTCTTCGCATTCACGAAGGCTTGAATGCGGCGCACGTCCGCTTTGGTAGCGCGCTTCCGCGGCTGTGTGGCGAGAGTTTTTGGCGCGCTTCCTCGGAAAATATCGCTTAGCGCGCCCATGACTCCGGGCGTCGGCCAGTGCGGACCAAATTTGTAGACCGCGTAATACATAACCTTTGCCTTGGTATCGCGAACACCGCTACACCGCATCGCGTCGACGCCCATCGGCATCAAGTCGCAAATCCACCGGGTCAGTGCAACTTTCAAAATTTCCGTGTGTCCCATTCGTCGGTGTCGCGCATCCAGTTAATAGCAGCAAAGCAAACATCGGGAGAAGTTTCATGTTGGCCGTTATAATCACAATGCCGCCGCAACACCAATCAAAAAGACGAAACAAAACTTCATGCGCGCGTCACCATCGCGCCGCTACAGAAATTTGCGGCGCGATTGCACGGCACGCGTGAGGAGATGCATGTAATGCGCGCGCGGGATTTCGACCGCGCCGAATTGTTGCAGATGCGACGTGAGCCATTGCGTGTCGAGCAGAGAAAATTTTCGCGCGCACAATCGTTCCACCAATCCAACGAGCGCAATCTTCGATGCATCTCTCACTCGATGAAACATGGATTCGCCAAAAAACGCCCCGCCCACCACCACACCGTAAAGGCCGCCGGCGAGTTTTCCTTCGCTCCATGCTTCAACCGAATGCGCGTGACCGAGCTCATGCAATCGCGTGTAGCTCTCGATGATCTCGGCGTTGATCCAGGTGTCGTCCCGCTCAGCGCAGGCGCGAATGACTTCGCCAAATTTTATGTCGATCTTGATCTCGAAAACTTTTTTGCGCTGCAACTGGCCGAGCGCATGCGGCACATGAAATTCGTCGAGCGCAATGATGGCGCGCGGATCGGGCGAGAACCATTCGATCTCGCCATTATCCATCGCCATCGGGAAAACGCCGAGCCGATAACCTTGCAGCAAAAGTTCCGGCTCAATCATACGATGTCACTTCTTGCAATCGCCACGTTGCTTTTTATTATATGCAGATGAAGCGCCTGTTTGCGCTCTCCCTTTCAATCTCGATCCTGGCCCTGGTGAGTTGCGCGGATGATCGCGAAAAAATCTCGGGTCAGGAAGTGGGCGAACATCTCCAGCGCGGAGTGTCCGGTCAGGGTCGACTCGGCGGCATCGATCGGAGCGACGATCCTTACGTGAAAACGGGCGTCTCGCAGCCTCCACCCGAGCCAACGCCGTGAAGACAGCCGCGCCTTCCGCGCATTCGAGGATCCTGATCCTTGATTTCGGATCGCAGTACACCCAGGTCATCGCGCGGCGCATTCGCGAGTGCCAGGTTTATTGCGAAATTATTCGCTTCGATATTTCCGCCGAAGAAATCGCCAAGCTCAAGCCGAACGGAATCATTCTTTCCGGCGGACCGGCCAGTGTTTACGACAAAGGCGCGCCACAGATTGATCCGAAGATTTTTTCGCTCGGGATTCCTGTTCTCGGAATTTGTTACGGGCTGATGCAGATGGCGCATCATCTCGGCGGGCAAGTCGAATTCAGCGGTCGGCGCGAGTTCGGCGCGGGCATGCTGCAAATCACAAATGGTTCGAGCTTATTCGACGGTTTGGGAAATCAGCTCGACGTCTGGAACAGTCACGGAGACGAAGTGACGGCGCTCCCGCAAGGTTTTCGCGCCGCCGCGCGCACGGAAAGTTCAAATTTCGCGGCGGTGGAAGATCCGGCGCGCAAACTTTACGGACTACAATTTCATCCCGAAGTTGCGCACACGCCGCGCGGCAAAGAGATTCTGCAAAACTTCGTCTATCACATCTGCCATTGCACGATGGATTGGACGATGGGCTCGTTCATCGAGGAAGCTTGCACGCGCATTCGCGAGCAAGTCGGCGATGAAAAAGTCGTGCTCGGTCTAAGCGGCGGCGTGGATTCGTCGGTCACGGCGGCGCTTCTGCACAAAGCGATCGGCGATCAGCTCACCTGCATTTTTGTAAATAACGGCCTGCTCCGTTCGCGCGAAGAAGAAATGGTGCAGCGCGTTTTCGGCGAAAATTTTCATGTGCGCTTGAAATATGTCGATGCAAGCGACCGGTTTCTCCGCGCGCTTAAAGGCGTGACCGATCCCGAGCAAAAACGAAAAATCATCGGGAACGAATTCATCCAGGTCTTTCAGCACGCGACCGAGGAATTGCTCGCGGAGGACAAGAAAAATGGCGCGCGCAAACACGGCGGCTATCGCTTTCTCGCGCAGGGAACGCTTTACCCCGACGTGATCGAAAGCGTCGCGATCGGCGGCAATCCGGCGCACGTCATCAAGAGCCATCACAACGTTGGCGGACTTCCGGAGAAAATGCATTTCGAGCTCGTCGAACCGGTGCGGCAATTATTTAAAGACGAAGTGCGCCAAGCCGGCTTGCAACTCGGTTTGCCGAAGGAAGTCGTTTATCGTCAGCCGTTCCCCGGCCCCGGCCTCGCCGTGCGCGTGCTCGGCGAAGTCACGCCAGAGCGATTGTCGATCTTGCGCGAAGCGGACACGATCGTCGTCAGCGAAATGAAAGCGAGCGATTGGTATTATCGCGTCTGGCAATCGTTTGCGGTCTTGTTGCCGGTGCGATCAGTCGGCGTGATGGGCGACCAGCGCACTTACGAAAACACAGTCGTGCTTCGCATCGTGGAAAGTCAGGACGGCATGACGGCCGATTGGGTGCGTCTTCCCTACGAATTGCTCGCGCGCATTTCCAGTCGCATCAGCAACGAAGTCAAAGGAATTAATCGCGTCTGCTACGACATCTCGAGCAAACCGCCCAGCACGATCGAGTGGGAATAATTTCAAGATCGACAATTTTCGTTGTCGATCTTGACGCGGCGTGGCGAAATACCGCCCAGTCATGAACGCCGAGCAGCATCGCCTCGAGGAAAATAATTCTCACGAAGAACGCTGGCATCTTTGGGGACCTTATCTTGCGGAGCGCGCCTGGGGCACGGTGCGCGAAGATTACAGCGCTAATGGCGACGCCTGGGATTACTTTCCGCACGAGCATGCCCGCTCCCGCGCCTATCGCTGGAACGAAGATGGCATCGGCGGTATTTCCGATTTCAAGGGAAGGCTCTGTTTCGCCTTCGCTTTTTGGAACGAGCGCGATCCGTTTTTGAAAGAACGGATTTTCGGCGTGAGCGGGCC
>CATPCN010000744.1 GCA_955652855.1 uncultured Chthoniobacterales bacterium
ACCGTAGCTCCTGTCGAGTCGGAAGAACAATTCACGGAGCAACCGCCGCCCGCTTGTTCATGCGGCAACGCGGATCACGCCGTCGGCGACTCCCTTGTGGTCTTCTTCCGGGCGGAGCCTCTGCGACAACTCAGGGAACACGTTCGTGCCACTGCTAGCCACACCCAGGAATCGGGGGGCATCCTGGTCGGGGAGGTATACAGTCAACCTGACAGTCAACGGCTCCATGTGATTGTTGAAAATTACATTCCGGCCGAACAGACACAGGCCAATGACGTGTCACTGCGCTTTACTCATGAAACGTGGCAGGCCTTGCAGGCTCGGAAACGAACGCAATTCGGAGACAGCATGCGCGTTGTTGGGTGGTATCACACCCATCCTCCGATTCCTGTGAGCGCCGGCGATCGTGAACTGCGGAGCGTCAAGTTCTTTTCGGCTCAGGACATGGCTGTGCAACGCCAGATATTCAAAAAGCCCTGGCAGGTCGCATTGGTCATGGATGCGGAATCCGTTGAACATATACTCTTTCGTTGGAGTGGAGACTTAGTTGAACAGTGTGACTACCATGTCTGTGCTTGATGATCGGGAGATGCGTCGTGCCACAAAATGAATCCGAGTCAAGGCACCGATCTCAAATGCCTGTGTTGCTCGTCATCATCGGAGGGGTCGGAGACTGGTGTGTCCGAAGAGTACTAGCGCACGCTCTAAAGTTCGAATCGCTTGGTGCAGGGCATCGTCATGTAGCCGTCGTCGATGTGCATCCGCGATACCTGGTGGATGATCAGGATAACTTTGCTGCGTGGATCGCTGAAGTCGACCGGTGGATCGTACGGCGCCTTATTGAACAGTCTGCCGAAGAACTGGATCAACCCCTGCGCGATGAATCGGGACGCGCCACAAAGGGGATCGATTGGGGGTTCGCTGAGAATCTAGCTCGGAATCCTAGTCTGCCTGATCCCACTGAGCTGGGTGGCCCGAATCCCGACGCCGCGGTCGATCAGTTCGTCCGTCGCGCAGGGCCGGCGTTTGAAGCCGCCTACCGTCGGGACGTACAAAAGCTGAACATTGAGATTGAATCCAGACTTTCAGGCTACTTTACATCGCTGGAAGAGTTACTAGCTGGCGACCCCGTGAAATTATCGGACTGGGCACGGGGTCGGGGATTAGGGGAAGTCCGCGGCTGGGATGCGCTTAGGGGTGCACTAACTGATGTTTTTGCCCGGCAAGTTACTGCCCTGTCACAAAAGGCCCAAATCCGTTTCGAATCGGAGCGACAGTCGCTGCTTGCGTGGCTGCAGCAACCTGTCTTTGAGGAAATGGGGGCACTCAGATACTGGCGTGCGGACTCCGGCGACGGAGCCATTATATTCCACTGCCGGAATAGCGATGGCTCAACGAAGCGATCGTTGGATCACGAGACGCTCCAGTCGATCGCGGAAAAGTATCGGATCATCGTGTACTCCGCAACCCCACCCCCGGCATATGTCGAGGTTCTGAAATTCTGGTCATCGTATGCAGAGCGAATCGCCTTCGAGAAGCCCATTGCGGGGCTGATCGAGCAAGCACCGCTCACGTAAGGAATGGAGACGAGATGTTCCATCAATTGACACGCCCTGTCAACCCGACGAGTGTGAGGACAACCCGAGCCATTCGTGAGGCGGTGGATAGGGCTTCTGCGGACCCAGCTAGAATTGCACGTCTTCCGCCGCTGCGAGTCCTCACCGTTGACCACTACAACATGAAGTGGGCCGTCGCTGCGATCGAGTGGGTTAGACGGAGGATGATTGCCAACCACATTCTGGACAGGCCCAGGAATATCTGCATCGAAGTGCTGGAGGGTAGTCTCGTCCCGCGTGGCAGATTTCAGTTCTACAACGGAGTAGGGGGTGCCCTATCCGATATGATTCCCCATCTGATTCAACCGTTACGCGCCTTGACCGGACTTCCCACAATCACGGCATTGCTGGAGACCCTCAGAATTGTTCGGTTGCGACGCGCGCGATATGCACTAAACGGAAGCCTGGTATGCGCCGCCTTCGGGGATGGACCTATTAGCAGCGCCGATCTTGCGGCGAAACTGGCGAGTGACACCGAAACATTTGGTGTCATCGAGATGCGCTTTATTGGCCCACCCTTCACCGGTACTCCTGTGTACATCCGCACAGGAAAGGGCTTTTTGCCGCAGAGCAAGACGATCGTGATAGAGGGGCGTGACTTGGATGGCCCGGCCGCACTGATTTGCGACATGGAAAACAGACATCTTCGAATGGCGATCCCTGAACTGCGTCGTACTCCTCCGCATCAAGATCAGTCGCCTGAAGACACCGACAAGCTGCCCGCGCGCACATGGCTTCAGACCGAAGAGATCGAACTCCCGGGTCCGCTTCGTTCGCGCACACTACAAGCACGCGCAGACGAATATGTAGAGGTGTTCTCGGCTCTCTGCGACTGGGAGGAACCCGATCCCCGCTTCTTTCCACCTGTAGAGGATGCTGCCTCGGCTTGCGACTTTTTTTATCGCGCACTTTTGGCCGACCGCATGGCTCAGCCTGGGGGATTACACGAACCTGACGTGTACGACGCCTACGAAGGGACGGATTTGAGAGACTGGCCGGATGAGGCTGGTTGGTGTTAATGACTAGACGAATGCTCCGAAAGTAATACCATGCCCGAAAACGACGACGTTTTACTAACGGGGACGCTCGGTCCCTTCGCAAGAGTCTCTTCTGAGCGGTGGGTCTTCGTTGGCGACGAAATCCGTAGCTTTGTTGAGGACTGGCTCAAGCCTTTCCTTGGCACGTATACCTCCAAACGGATCGAAGGATATGTGCTGGATCTTGGAAACGGAAGTCTGCTCGCCGCTCTTGAGGCCGCGAATATGCCACGCGGCGCTGGCGACGACATTGTGCTCAGAGTGTCTGAAGCCGATGACGCCAGGGCAGCACGCGCGCTGACCAAGTTGATGAGGAATTGTGACCCAACCACCGCCAACAACAGGTTAACGCTTCACTTTGATACCCAGCGATGGCCAAAGCTACTCCAGGCCTGTACTTCCCTTCAGCGGTTGCGACAGTTTGAAGTCCCCGAGGAGGAAGAGCCCTTCGCTCTTCCCGAGTCACACCAGCTTCAGATTGACGAGGGTGTCTTCGGGCAAGATCAGGAAGAGATGGTGGTTTTGGGGGATGTGGCCAGCGATCTTCTAGGTGAAGGCTGGTCGACAGCCGGGAGGTCTGCGGCAGCACCTGCGCCCATAATACCTTCGGGAACCGGTTCATTTGAAGACTATCCTTATTACCCGATCCATATCCTCGTTGACGGCGACAAAAGTGGCGAGAGGTATACGATGCGAATCCTGCCGGGAGCTCCGGTGACGCATGATGCTGCCGAGACCTGGACATGTCCGGCAGCTCTTTCCTCTAAATCCCAAACCCTAATGGAACATCTGGACTTAGCGATCCACCAAGCTACTTTGGATGATGCAGAGCTCCCGGACATCCAGGACTTCGGGGACACTATTGACGCCGCGCTTCTGAGTGTCCCCGAGCTAAAGAGTTGCCTAGAAGCGAATTTGAAGATTAACGTTGCCACAGCAGACGCGGGTCTGCTTATTCGCTTCCATTTTGGCAAATACGCCCATCATCTGTCTGATATCGCCTGGGAGACATGGCGCCACGACTTGGGCGGAGGACGCCCGTTCTTGATCGAAGAGGAATGGATCTCACTAGTGCGCTTCGTCCCGAGCGAGGGTCCGATGCGGCACAGAAAGAAGGGTGACCAATCTCTCAAGTTAGTTCTCGTGGAATCTTCCTTCAATAGGGAACTCAGAGAAGACAAGGCAATAATTACGTACTTCGAAGATGAACGAAAATCGATCGAATCCGCCGTTGGTGGGCTCATGGTCGTCGTGCCGCTGGTAAACCCCACCTTCGACGAGCTAAAAGCGGAACTAAAAGACGCGGACATCTGCCATTTCTTCGGTCACGGATTCGTTGACGACAAGGAGCGTGGCTTCATCGTCCTCAAAGACCACTTTGATGGACGTCGCGGAAGGCGGATCCCTTGGGATCTCTTGCGAGTCATCTTTTACGTAAAGAACGCGCCATACCTTCAGTTGGTCAACCTTAGTGCTTGTAGCTTGCAGAAGGCGGGATTTGGCACTAACCTGGCCAAGATCGGGATTCCGGCTGTGATCGCGATGCAGGGCCCGATTACTGCGCTGTCGGTGGCCAAAGGCGTCTTCTCCCAGGAATTGTACCGGCGCTTCGCCGCTGGCTGGCCACTTCACAGAGCCTTCTCTGAGGCTAGAAGGGCCATCAAGAGCAGAAGCAGTCGAATCGAGAGCTTTATGCCGGTCCTTATCATGAGTACCTACCGTGACATATCACTCAAGCATCCCAATCTGCAAAAGGCTAAGGAACTCGTGAAGCAGAGCGAACTGGAGCATGACCCGCTTAAGTCCATTTGGACGGAAGCGGAGGGACTCGAACGCCGGGGTGATCTGGAGGCTGCGCTTCCAAAACTCGAGATCATTATGGGTAGCAAGCCGAACTATCCAGGCGTGAAGGAGAAGATCAGCGATCTACGGTCGCGCATAGATCGGCAAAAGCGGGTTGAGACGCTGTCTGCGCAGATTCGGGTGGCGCTGACCGCGAAAGACTACGGGGCCTTCAAAAGCATCATGGCTGAAGTCAAACCGCTGGTCGGCAAGGAAGCCCTGCTGTCCGCGACGTTGGAGATGGCGTTTTTCACCTTGAGCCGTGAATTGGGCGAACTACGGACCGAGAAGCGGTGGCTGCCTGCGAAGCAGGTTGTTCAAGTTCTCTATTCCATGTCACAGCTTATTCCTAGTCATCCAGAGGTTCCATACCGTGAGGAGATTGAAAACGAGGCGGACCGAGACGAGGCCCTGCAGTTGAGAAAACTGAGAGAACTGGAAGGCCAGCGCCGGTTTGATGAACTAGCGGAGCTAGCTCAACGACTCTTGGCTGTCCAACCGGAAAACCAGCAGTTTCGAAGTTTATTCGACAAGGCACAGCTCGCCCGGCAGATTCAGGTCGCCTCCATGACGGACTTGCGTCAGGAGGCAGAGCGACATCGACGGGAACGCCAATGGTCCGATCTCAAGAAGGTGACCCGTGAAATGAGGCGACTAAATCCATCGGATGAGCAAGTGACGACCTTGCTTCAGGAAGCGCTACGGGGAGAAGCCGAAGGTTTTCGTCGCGGACGTCGTTGGGACGAAGCGGAGGCGAACTACATCGAGTTGCTCGACTTGCTACCTGAGGGCGACCGACCAACGGTGAGTGAACTGCTGGCAACTGTTCGCCTGGAGCATGCATTGCATGCGAAACGCAACCGACAATGGGAGGTCGTGGCGACGGCCACCCGTCAGGTTCTTGGGGATCGTACCGTGAGCAAGGCCAGGAAGCAGGAGGCGCAAAGATTGCGGGAAGAGGCGGATAACGCCCTACAGTTGCTGAATCGAATCAAGCTACTCTAGAGGGAGCCTGCGGTACTGACATGATCCGACTACCGCGAGAGATTGTCGATGAGATGATAGCCCACGCCCAAAGTGAGGCGCCACAAACAGCGTGCGGGGCTGTCGCGGGGCGGGGAGAATTCGTTCGGAGGATCTATCCTTTCCGGAACACATCCGATAACCCTTCTTCTAAATTCGACCTTGACACGGAAGAACTCTTCGAGGCCAATCAAGATGCAGACACTTTGGGCCTATCGCTGCTGGGGATATACTACTCTGATCCCCAAGGCAACCAGAAACCGCCAAGAGAGATCATCGAGGACTGGTACTCCCCATATGTCTGTCTCGCGGTGTCTTTCCATTTGGGTAAGAGAGCCAATTTAGCAGGTGGCAAATCGATAGGGGCATCGCTTCCCCAATCGACCTGGAAATACCGGGAATCGAGGGCGGAACGTTGACAGCTCTCTCGAGTGGCGCTCTACAAACCATACGTCGTGGGTTTGTCGGCAATCGCTTGGTTGGTTGGCATTGCTGGCTGGAAGAGTTCCAAAAGGCGTTGGCTTGTCACTGTAGCGCAACACTCCGCGAACTGCTGAAAGAAGTCAATGAAGGCGGTTATGAACTCTCGCCGATCGAACAAGATCGGTTGTCTGACTGGGCGGATTTGGCATACCACAGGGAGGGCGGATTGCCGGCCCTGTGGCAGGAGCACCAGCGTCAATTGCAGGCATGTGAGCAGATGCAGATTGTGGACTCGGCACAAGAGGCCCGAGTACGTTACCGGCTGGGATTGGTATACCAGCAATTCGCGCAGTACGAGGCGGCCCGTACACACTACAACCGAAGCCTAGGCCTATTCCAGGCTGCGGAAAGAATTCGGGAAGCGTCCCAAGTGCGTATGGCTTTGCTGGCTCTGGAGCAACAGGAGCAAACACGCACCGAGAATCCGTACTTCGAGAATACTATCAGACTGATCAAAGCCGGAGAGATCAACCTACAAGATGAGTGCCGTCGCTTGGCTACAGATGTCCTGCAGGGC
>CATPCN010000745.1 GCA_955652855.1 uncultured Chthoniobacterales bacterium
TACTTCCGGCCTCGGAAGATGCGGCGGCGCAACGCGAAGTGATCGCGGCCCTCGATTCCGCCAAATATCTCGAGGAGCTCGAAACAGCAGCACGTAATGCGCCAGCGCCGTGGCGCGAATAATGCTTACAATCTAAGTTAGGTGAGCCCTAAAATCGTGGCGAAAATAATCCTAAAACATAATGCTTGCATCTAGTTAGGTGAGCCCTATTTTTTTTTCAATTACAAAAACCCATCTCACGCTTATGAATCATAAAAATCTGATCGCACGGCGATTTTCCGCTGCTGCATTCCTCGTGGTTGTTATTGCCGCCACCGGTTTTTTCCCCGGTAGCGCTCAGGCGTCGCCATCTGATGAAATCTCCCGCGCCGTCGCCAAAGCGGGAGCGCCTTCCGTGAAGCAGGCCGACGCGGCCACGTTTACCCAGGCGTTTACTTCGGTGGTGGTTCGCGTAAAAAGCAAGAATGTCGCCTCCTATGTGACGGCAGCGGTGACATTGCGGCCCGATCTCGCTCCGCAGATCACAGTCGCCGCGCTCAACGCACACCGCGCTGACGGGAAGGACTACGCTGATTGTTCGTGGGTCGATCCAATTATTCGCGCAGCGATAGCGGCCGCTCCAGACGCCGCGAACGCGATCGTGCGTGAGGCCATCGCGGCGGATCCCTCTGCCCGCCAATGCATCCTTGCCGCGGCGGGTCGAAGTGCGGAAACCGAAACCGCGTTTTTTCGTCCACCCCCGGGAATCGATGTAGGCAACATTAACAGTACTGCAATCGGGACGATTAATCCTGGAAACGTCGGTGAGGGCACTGTTTCTCCTGAAAAGCCCTAACGGTGGAAGGCGCTACTCACCGGCCATGTCTAATCAGAGAGAGGAGAAAGGGATCCAGTTGTAAGAATCGGGGAATTTAGAGAATCCGCATTCCTTGATGAAGGCCTTAATCCCTCTTTATCTTGCGTTTTTCGCGTGTAGCGCTCTCGCGCCCTCCGCGTTCGCTGGACCCGAGGCACTCCCATCTGATCAACATCTTGATTCCATCGACGTTTCAAAGGGTCCAATCGTCGACATCGACGTTTCAAAGGGTCCAATCGTCGAATTGAACGGTAATGCAGTTTCGGCGGTTCCAAACCGATTTCAGTATGGGTTGAGGTTGAACGTCCGCGCAGTTTATGACGATAACGTTAACCTGTCCGAGTTCGACCGCGTTTCAGATTACTACTTCGCCATCGAACCAGCAATCGCGCTGGGCTTTGGTGATATTGTTAGTCGCCAGGAAAATTACATTCGCCTCGACTATGCTCCGAGTATCTTTCTCTTCACCGAGCACTCTGCGCCGGACACTGTGGAGCATTTGGCCCGGCTGGAGGGTAAGTACCGTTTCAGCCGCCTTACTGTGAGTTTGAGTCAAGATGTTCAGATTTTGAATGGTGTGAACTTCACGAGGACTGGACTAGAGGATGATATAGCAGGTGGCTTTGACGCTCACGACGTCCTCGACGTCGGCGGACGCAGGATGCTGGATCTTTACGTGTCGCATTTGAACGCATACTATGATCTCACCGAGAAAACTTCCATTAGCTCCGGCGTGGATTTTACGGCGTACGAGTACGACCGCTTAATAAGTTCTGAAGTGTTCTCGGGCAATCTCTTCTTTAATTACAAGTTCGACCCGAAGCTTGTGATCGGATTAGGGGGAACGGGCGGTTACAATTGGGTTGATCGGCCCAACCCAGACCAGACGTTCGAGCAGGTGAACGTACGCGCTATTTACCAGGCCACCGGCAAGATCAGCCTGAATGCGTCGGGGGGGGTGGAATTTCGACAGTTCGACAGTTGGAGAACGATGCCAGGTACACGTGCCAGAGGGACGGAGGTTTCGCCGGTGTATGAACTTGGAGCGACTTATCAACCGTTCGACGGAACGACAATCGTTCTTAAAGGGAGCAGACGGACATATAATTCAGCTGTATTCACCGGTCAGGATTACGGCGCCGCAAATATTGTTCTCGGTTTCCGTCAGCGGCTTCTGCAGCGCGTTTACGTAGGTCTAGCAGCTGGCTACGAGTACGCAGATTACTTTAGTACCACTATCATGGCTGACTCACCGGATACGAACCGTCACGATAACTTTTATTTCGCCGAGCCGGCGGTCGACGTTTCTGTGACAAGATGGTGGGTCGTGGGCGCCTATTATCTCCACCGCGAGGATTCCAGTTCTTTCGCCAACTTCAGTTTCAGCGATAACCAGGTCGGTGTTCGCGCTGCGATCAACTTCTAGGGTGACCGATTTGGCCCGTTATTACCGGGTCCTCTGCATCAAAGCTGTGGGAAACCTTCTGCGCAAACCGTTGTTCCCCCTCGTTGTTGTCCTCGTGTTCTCCGCGGGCAGCGCTATTGCTTTGGCGCAAACAGTGACTGTTCCCGCTTCCCCACCTGTTCCTCCGGCTTTAAATAACAGCAACTTCGGGGCAATCGCTTCTACCGCCGCCGTCAGCGCACCTAACGGATATCAGCTGAGCGCGAACGACGCCATCGCCGTCGAAGTGTTCGGCGAAGAGGACTTGAAAACGATCACTCGCCTCAATGCGGAAGGTAACGTAAGCCTTCCTCTGGTAGGTCCCGTCCACCTTGGGGGTCTTAGTCTTACCCAAGCGATGGCGAGAGTGAGGGAGCTGTACGCTCGCGACTACTTAGTTAATCCGAAAGTTAACGTCACTCTTTTGGGCTTTGCCAAGCGCCGCTTCACTGTCCTAGGCCAAGTGAATAAACCGGGAAGCTACGAGATGCCCGAAGGAAGTCCGAGCGGGATTGATCTGCTCGAGGCAGTCGCGATGGCCGGTGGCTATACCCGAATTGCCGCGCCGGAGCGAGTAAGCGTCCGTCGCCACGCCGGCACTAATGCGGAGCAAATCCTGCGTGTGGACGCGAAGCGTCTTGCACGCGGACAAGGAGGCAGCTTTCGAGTGGAGCCCGACGACACGATTACCGTTGGGGAAAGTGTTTTTTAGGCGGGGGTCGGTGGCGATTATTCGTGGCTTTCGGAACGAGACGAAGTATGCAAA
>CATPCN010000746.1 GCA_955652855.1 uncultured Chthoniobacterales bacterium
ACACCTCCGTCACCGATGAGAACATTAACAGCCGCGATCAACTGACACCGGGTCGCTCGCAGACGCCAACCGCTCTTAACCGAAAAGTAAATCTAAAGAGGAAGCACTTCTCAAACTGCCGCTTGCGGCTTAGTTCAATGTCCTTTATGATGCGTTAAGCATACGCCGGAGCGGGAACGCCGTCAAAAGGGTTTTCCACAGCGTGCCGGATGTCACGTGGTCAACTTCCCAGAGGCGACGTAGCGGCCCTTCGGCTCCCCTTCCACGGAACGGGCGTCAAATACAACACAACCGAGTAATGCTCAAGTTGGGTTGGCAGCGACAATCAACTTTAAGGGAGTGATTGGACTCGGCGACTCAACTCTCATAGTCAAGAAAGAATGGTTGAAAGGTGATTAACCTGTCAGCAACGAATTCGTACATTTCAGGCATAGTTACCGTGGCGACAGAGGATCAACGGTGCGAAATGACCCAAAGTACCCTCGACGATTAACCACGCCCTTAACTTCGTTTGGTGGAGCAGTCCACGACTTGAATCACCGTTATGATGCAGCCCGCCAAGGTTATGACACTAGCCAGATAGCTCAACCGAAGACGCAAAGAGTTGGCCCGGATCGAGGCAGCTGTCCAAATTTGTGCTGGATTGCCCGCCGCATCCATTAACATCTGCTGGTTTGAGATGCCCGGCTCGGCACTGTGATGAATGAGGCCTTCCGGGGTAAATTCAGATCCAATCACCACTTGAGTTTTACGGTATTTCGCCGTATGCGCACTCCTAAGATTTTCATAAATAAAGAACGAGCAAGCCCCGGTCAGAAGCAACAGAACGCAAACGGTGATCCATCCGGTTGTGTGTTTCCTTTTGTTCAGTTTCTTAATAGGGAATACCAATAGCCCAACTATCACCGCAACTACGAAACCGGCGAAAGATACAAAGACCCTGCTTGGATCAGATGTTAAGTCCATTGGTGGAGGAAAGATAAAGACGGCTATGACGGAACACAACCATGTTGATGTGTTAGCTAACGTCTTCCAACGCTTTCGCAACGGGTTTATTCCTTAGCAACTATACGAGTCATTTGACAAGCAATTCACAAGTTATTCCTGGAAAGGACAGGCCCTCGTCCACGGTACATGCCTTCTGTTCAGTTATTCCGCCATGCTGATCTCGACTCTCAAGTAGATATCTGCCCGGCGGTAACGAGTAGGTTGATGTGCTAGTTCTTGGAAACGAATCGGGGCCTACTTCCTTCCTGACATGCTTCAAAAAATATTCCATGTAGAAAATTTCCCAACCTTTGAGTTCCTTACCGCCTTTGATGACCTTTGCCGTTACAGGAACTGTCTGTACATCCCCATTCTCATTCCGGTCGCTGGCCTTCCGCATGATCCTGAATTCGGAGGCAACGTCATCTACAATATCCTGCGCTTTAGCAGCGTCGCCGACCTCGCCATTTGCGACTGTACCCAGGAGCTTGTTGCCTTCCTCCAAAACGGCAGCGTAGCGGACGGGCACCAATCCGGGTCGCGTGAAGATTTCTCTCATGTACCCCACATCTCCGCGCAAATACTCCGGGACTCGAATGCCCGGGCGACGACCGATCTTGGTCAGGTCAGCGCTGATCTGGTCAAGGGCTGCCCCCATTCTCGTTGCTGCCTGCTGTCCCTGACACCATGCGGTCGAGAACCCGAGCAATGTCAGAAAAGCCAGCGAGGCGGCCCGTAGATTCATAATGGATACACTATCACGGCGATAGTCGCCGCACAATTTGGGGCCGCCATGCGGGCCTGCGCAATGCATCAATCGCGAGAGTGCATGCGAGAAGCTTCAATCGAGGCCCGAAAGCAGTTTGGCCATGGTAGTCCCCAAACCTTGGGCGACGTGATGCAGGGTCTTGAGAGTCAAGTTTTGTTCGCCGCGCTCAATGGAACCCATGAAGTTGCGGTGTAGCCCCAGGGCATCCGCAAACGATTCCTGTGTGTATCCCTTTTTGATGCGCAACTTCCGAATGCGCAGGCCGAGCTGCTTCTGCAAATCCACCACTTTCAAAGTGTGGCTTGCACAGGTGCTCGTCGTCTCACAGTTATAAAAGGCCCAGTTATAAATGGTATAATGATTGAACCGAACGCCTAAGCCGAGTTCCATTTCCAGCAAGGAGAGTGCCCATGAGAAAACGGCCACAGTTTTTTGCCAGCAGTGTCGCCTCACCCCTGTTCTTGACCTGCATCCTAAAGCTCTGCCCGCGTACAGGGCCAAGGCGTCAAGGCGATCTCCGGCGCTTAAGAGGATGGGAAGAATGAATCAGATAGTTTTAATAATCTTCGCATTGGCCGTGTTGGCGAATGCCCAGACTTTGCCCGTTTGCATCCTTCCAGGTGCCGCGGCACCCTTTCCGGCATCCCCCGCGCCGGGATTCATCCTGGACGTGGTGTCTCTCGCAACGGGGTATGAAATTCCGTTGGTTCCCTTGGCTTCCGGCAACGTGGTTGCGCTTAAGGGCGATGGGGCGGGCGGAGCTTGCTATTCTGAGTTAGCGCCGCGCGCTTACGAAGCTTATCGAGGCTTGCGCGCCGAGTTTTCAATTACCCATCGCGACGCGGCGGGGAATGAGAGGCTCCTGGTTAGCGAAGGTCAGCTACTAGGTAACCAGCGCTTGATCTCTCCTGCCGAATCCGTCCCTGGGTTCGCGTGCGGTCCGGACAGTTTGTTTTACAAGGTCTGGGACCCGCCAACGAATCAGCACCTCCTATTCGTACAGGACTACAAGGGTGGGCCAGCGGTTCAAGCGCTTCAAGGTGAAACCCCGATCTTAAATACTGAAGGCCCCGCTAGCGTCCGAGTGTCCGACGTGATGTCCCTCACCGCACAAGGTCGGCGCATCGTTTTCTCGGTTCAGGACGCGATTCAGGGAAATTTAGTTCTGAGCAGTAGGCCGGAAGACGGGCTTCTTACACAGGTGGGTAATCTGGGGCGATTCAACGGTTTTGCCGAAC
>CATPCN010000747.1 GCA_955652855.1 uncultured Chthoniobacterales bacterium
GTCCTCGCCTTCGCCCGCTTCCGTTACACCAAGATGGATCGGATAATTCCAATCCGCGCCTTCTTCATTGAGCCGCGCAACCAGCAACCGGTAAGCATTGATCATTACTTTCGGATTGCTCGATTTCATCGAAAAGATGAACGCGTGATAATCGAGATCGCGCGCGATCCGGGCGAACTCGAGCGCGCTCTCGACCATGCCGAGCGGCGTGTCGCCGTAGCGATTCATGATGCGATCGCTCAGCGAGCCGTGATTCGTTCCGATGCGCATGGCGATGCCGCGGTCTTTGCATAACAACACCAGCGGTGTGAAGCGTTGCCGAATCCGTTCGAGCTCGGCGGCATATTGCTCGTCGGTGTATTCGAGAATCTTGAATTTTTTTGAATCAGCGTAATTGCCGGGATTGATGCGGACCTTGTCGACCCACTTGGCTGCTTCCATGGCCGCTTCCGGTTTGAAATGAATGTCGGCCACGATCGGCACATCGCAGCCGCGGTCGCGCAGACCTTTTACAATGTGCTGCAAGTTCGCGGAGTCCTTCACCGTCGGCGCGGTGATGCGAACGATTTCACAACCGGCCGCCGCCAACTCCATCGTCTGCAAGATCGACATCTCCGTGTCCATCGTGTCGCACGTGATCATCGATTGAACGCGGATCGGATTCGCGCCGCCGACGCCAACGTTCCCGATCATCACCTCCCGCGAAACCCGGCAATGATAGGAAAAAGGATCGGTGCAATAAGTGGAATTGGTCATAAGCGAACAATCTCGCTGCGAGAGAATATCAAAGCACGAAGAAGGCGCTTTGGAAAACGCTGCAGCTCGCCGACAGACTGCTTAGGGAGCGCCCGGATCTTTCGCCGCAGCCGGTTTCGCTTCCAGCTGATCGAGCTTTTTCTGGATGAATGGCAGGTCCTGCGCGTCGTAAAAGGTGACGTAGAGCATGTAGCCGATGATGAGCGCGGCGCACGCGGTCTGAATGAGTTCCAGCACGCGCATGTTCACCGGTTTGCGCCGCACTGATTCAATGATCGCAAGCGTGATATGTCCGCCATCGAGGACCGGAATCGGCAGCATGTTCAAGATCGCAAGATTGACGTTTAAGATCACGCTGAACCAGAGCGCGAGTTGCCAACCCCGTTCGCTCTCGAAAAGCATGTAGTAAATCCGGCCGATGCCGATCGGACCGCTGAGATGTTGCAGTTTCACATCAGATTTCGGCGACGCGACTGCGCCGATCGTGTTGAGCGTGCTCGTGATGCTGTTGTAAACCTGCTCGAGTGGGTCGGGATGCGCGACCATCATTCGTCCGGCTGAATCCCACCGAATGCCGATGCGCGGTTTCATTTCGCCTTCGGTCGGCAAAAGCTTCGGCTGAACTTTGGTGTCGAAATTTTCCGCGCCACGCTGCACGTGCAAAACAATCTGCTCGTTCGAATGCTTGCTGATGTATTCGAGCAGCGCGATCGGGTGATAAATTTGCACGTCGTTAAATCCGCGAATGACATCGCCAACGCGCAGTCCCACCGCCGCCGCGGGCGTGTTCGGTTCCACCTTCTCGATCAAAGCAGTCTGCGCCGGCAGAAGTAGTATTTGCCGCACGCTCTTGCGCCGCCATCCGCGCGTTTCCGATTTGTAAGGCTCGACTGAAACGTTTTTCGTCACGCCGTCGCGCTCAAACTTGATCGGAATCGTTGCGCCCTCGCTGCGAATCACATTCCAACTCACGCTGTTGTTCATTCCCATAAAACGCGTCACGCGTTTTCCGTCCACCTCGAGAATCTTGTCGCCGGGTTGAAGCCCGACTTTCTGCGCAGGCGATTCCGGCAAGACATAACCGACCGTCGTCGTGATGTCCGATTCGCCGACGGGATGGCCGACGACCCACACGATGCACGCGAAAAAAAGCGCGAGCAGCAGACTGAAAAGCGGCCCGGCCACCGCCACAATAATTTTATCGAGCGCGGAAACAGTCGGAAGTTTTGCCCGATCGACATCCGCTTTGCCCTCGATGATATCCATCGGCGCAAGTTGCGGCAGCGCGACGAATCCGCCAAACGGTAGCGAACCTAACGAGTATTGCACGCCGTTGATTGTCTTCTTCCAAAGCGGTTTCCCAAACCAGATGCCGAATCTCTCGATGACCAAGCCACGCCAGCGCGCCGCGAGAAAATGCCCGATCTCGTGCACGACGATGAGCAAATTAAAAAGAACAAGAACCTCGACGACGATGAGGACGACGCGCGCGACGTGGATGATCATGAGTGTTCTTTAGCCACAGATGAACACGGATTTACACAGATAAGAGGAGAGCAACCGGCTCTATTTTCTTAATCTGTGTTTCATCTGTGTTAATCTGTGGCCAACTTCTTTGCTTCATCGCGCGCCCATTGATCGGCGGCCAATATTGCATCGAGATTGGGATGCGCAACGATCGTGTGCCGGTCCATCACGTTTTCCACCGTTTGCCAAATGCGCGGGAACGAAAGTTGTCGATCCAAAAACGCGGCGACGGCGACTTCATTAGCGGCGTTCAGGACAGCAGGTAAAGTGCCGCCCTTTTCGCCGGCGCGATGCGCCAGATTGAGCGCGGGAAAATCGTCGTAACGTGGCGCCGAAAACTCCAACTTCGACAATTTTCCAAAATCGAGCGGCGGCAACGAATTCGGGACACGATCGGGCCAGGTGACCGCGTATTGAATCGGAAAACACATGTCCGAATGCGAAAGCTGCGCAAGCACCGAGCCATCCGAAAATTCCACCATCGAGTGCACGATGCTCTGCGGATGAATCACCACTTCCACGCGTTTCATCTCCACGCCGAAGAGCCAGTGCGCCTCGATCATTTCCAGCCCCTTATTAAATAGAGTGGCCGAATCGATCGTGATCTTCGGCCCCATGTTCCAAGTCGGATGCTTGAGCGCTTGCTCGAGCGTAACATCGACAAGTTTTTCCGCCGGTGTTTCCCGAAATGGTCCACCCGATGCGGTCAAAATAATCCGGCGAACTTCTGACGCGCGACCATCGAGGCATTGGAAATCGCGTTATGCTCGCTGTCGACCGGTAAGATGTGAATTTTTTTTGCGCGCGCTTCTCGTGTAACGATCTCGCCCGCCATCACCAGAATTTCCTTGCTCGCCACCGCCAGATCCTTTCCCGCTTCAATTGCGGCCAGGGCCGGACGCAATCCGCCCGTCCCA
>CATPCN010000748.1 GCA_955652855.1 uncultured Chthoniobacterales bacterium
ATCCAAGCTATGCCACAGAGAAGTTTGCCGGACAGTACCGCAAACTTCCGGCGCTCCTTCGCGCCGGGCTTTACCAGTCAGCAAACGTGGCTTGTTCGCTGGCCAGAAATGATTCTCGATATCGCTTCAATCGGCTTAAACGCTTTTTGCATCTATCGGACGCTACCTTTGAGGACAGGTTTACTTCAAAGTTATCGATGCTCGATCGTAACTCCATCCGGGACCTTATCCCGAAGGAGATTCCGCAACTCCCAATCGAAGACTACCTCTCCGACATTTTTGCCAAGTGCAGCTTCACTGATCCGTTCTACCGACTGACGTACTTCAATTTGAAAGTCTCTTTGCCTGACGACATGCTCGCCAAGGTGGACCGCATGAGCATGGCGCATTCTTTGGAGACAAGACTGCCTTTTCTCGATTCTCGACTTATTGAGCTAACCTATTGTGTCCATAAAAAAGTCAAACTCCCTCGTTACAACCAGAAAAATTTGTTGAAGCGAACTTATGGGAAACGCCTGCCTCCTTCATTAGTAAAAGGCGCCAAAAAATCTTTCAGAGTTCCTCTTCGAGAATGGTTTAAGCAAAAAGACTTTGAAGACAAATTGGCAGACTTGAAAGAAGACGATTTTGGTCTCAATCGTGCGATCATTTCGGATATAGTGAGAACAAACAAAACCGGCGAGCAAGATTACGGCGACTTTATCTGGAGATTGTTCGTTCTGCAGAGGTGGGTTCATAACCGCCGTGAGAACTTGAGCGCTTGTCAAAAACGCTACCAAAAAGACCCGCGCAGACCGAGCTTAACAAATGCTTAGTCCGTGGTCGTTTCTAAGGACGGCGCAAGACCTTTAGCCCTGCGGGAAACTTCTCGCCCTGGCCCGGGTCAAGTCGAAGTAAAGGGAGAATACGTAACTGAATGATCCCAGTCGTTAGTGAGGTACTCTGAATGCCCCAGCCGCCTGCAGAACACATAATCACAAAGCATCATCGTGTCCTTGTGACGGGAGCCGCAGGGTTCATCGGCTCCAAGGTCGTTGAACATCTGCTGGCACTCGGATTGACGAGAGTTCGTTGTTTCGTAAGGCCGTCAAGCAACTTGACGAAACTCAAGGCGTCGATCCGGAAGTACGATAATGGAGCCGGAGTCGAATTGATCGAAGGCAATCTCCTTTCGAGACAAGACTGTGAGAAAGCCGTTCGAGACGTCGCCGTCATTTATCACCTTGCGGCTGCATCCGGAAAATCATTTCCCAGCGTGTTTATGAATTGTGTTGTGACGACGCGGAATCTTCTGGAAGCAACAGTAGTTCAGGCAAAGTTGCGAAGGTTCGTCAATACAGGTTCTTTCGTAGTATATACCAATCGGAATAAGTCACGGCGCAGCGTCTTGGATGAATCCTGCCCGGTCGAAGATCAGCCGACACTACGGGGGGACGCATATTGTTTCGCCAAATTGAAACAGGACGGATTGGTGATCGAATATCAGAGGAAGCACGATGTCCCTTACGTGATCGTTAGGCCGGGAGTCGTGTATGGTCCGGGCAAGGAACGGATTCACGGGCGCATCGGACTTGATACATTTGGCGTCTTTCTACACCTAGGAGGCTCTAACCCAATCCCGTTCACACATGTCGATAACTGCGCTGAGGCGATTGTGCTTGCAGGACTTATAAAGGGAGTGGAGGGAGAGATATTCAATGTCGTCGATGATAATCTGCCTTCGAGCAGAGAGTTCCTTCGAATGTACAAGCACCGAGTACGTCGATTCCGTTCTATCTATGTTCCACACTTGGCCAGCTATATTCTTTGCCTCTTATGGGAGAAGTACTCAGAATGGTCCGAAGGGCAACTGCCGCCGGTACATAACCGCCGGTCATGGGCCGCTTCTTGGAAGCGGACCAGTTATTCAAATGAGAAAATTAAGCAGAGGCTTGGATGGATGCCAAGAGTGCCGACCAGGGAGGGGTTAGATCAGTTTTTGGCAAGCTGTCGCAACGCAGCTCATGCTTAGGGTTGCGATCATCGGATGCGGCAAGATCGCAGATTCGCATGCCGCCCAGATTCAAAGAATCGAACGTTGCGAAATTGTTGGAGTCTCTGATCGCGAAGAACTTTTGGCTGGGCAGCTGGCGGAAAGGTTTCGGGTCAAGCGCCGTTTCGTGGAAACGGCACAGCTGTTGGACGAATGCCGACCCGATGTCGTTCACATTACAACTCCCCCTGAGAGCCATTTTCAGCTCGGAAAACAATGTCTGGAGGCCGGTTGCCATGTCTACGTAGAAAAGCCCTTTACGATCGATTCCTTGGAGGCGCAGGAGTTGATCACTCTCGCAACCAAAAAGAGTTTGGTTATCACTGCCGGTCACAACGCGCAGTTTACCCATGCAGCCCGCAGGATGCGGCGCCTGATCCAGGACGGCTATCTCGGTGGCCCTCCCGTCCACATGGAAAGTTCTTGGTGTTATGACTTAGAAGATCCGAGTTATGCCAGAGCCGTTCTCGGAGACCAACAACACTGGTTGCGCAGACTTCCAGGAAGGTTGCTGCACAATATTATTAGCCACGGAATCGCGCACCTAGCGGAATTCCTCCCTGGAGAGTCGGCTCAGGTCATGAGCCATGGGTTTGTCAGTCCTCTACTAAGGAGCATTGGTGAAAATGACATTGTGGACGAACTAAGGGTCATAATTGTGGCCCAGAATCGAACCGCTTATTTTACGTTTTCTTCTCAAATGCGCCCGTCGCAGCGCGAATTCCGCATTTTCGGACCGAAAAACGGACTTCTTTTGGATGAGGACCAGCAGACTGTGATCAAACTCA
>CATPCN010000749.1 GCA_955652855.1 uncultured Chthoniobacterales bacterium
CTCAAAACTCCACGCGAAAATTGCGCAAATGATCGAAACAATCCTGCGCGATCTTCGCCAGCCGAAATACGTTCACGTCCTGATAAATCCTTTGCCGATTTACGGTCTCACCGTGGCGTGGATCGGATTGATCGTTGCGCTTTTTCTGAAAAGTCGCCCCGCGCAGATCACTACGCTTGCAATCGTTTTCATAAGCTCCGCCGCGGCCTGGCCTGTTTTCGAATATGGCGAGCAAGCTGAAGATCGCGTCCAGGCACTGGCTGACACTGACGGACAAGCTTGGCTTGATGCGCATAAACAGAGAGCGGAACAGTGCATTTATTTTTTCTATGCGCTCGCCGTACTCAGCGCGGTTGCGATTGTTGCGCCGATGAAATGGCCGAAGTCGGCGACGTTACTCGCACTTGCCAGTTTGCTTCTGGCGACGATTGATCTCGGCGCCGGCGGTTACATTGCTTACGCGGGCGGAAAAATTCGGCACCGCGAATTTCGAAACGAGCCGTCGCCCAAGGTCGAACACAAAAGTTAATGTCGATCTAACGGTCGGTGCCTGACTCGCGGCAACTGTCGCTCACCCAGCGCAGATAATCCGGCAGGCCATCGCTTATCCGGAAGCTGATGATCTCAGGAACGTCGTAGGGATGAAGCGCGCGAAGCTTCGCCTGAAATTTTTCGTAAATGGCAGCGGTCAGTTTGAAAATGACGAGACATTCTTCACTTGTCTCGAGTTTGCCTTTCCAAAAATAGACCGACTCAATTTGCGGAATGATGTTCGCGCACGCGGCAAGATGTTCGCTCACCAGCTCGCGCGCGATCCGGCGCGCAGTCTCGCGGTCCGGAAACGTGCTCAGCGCGAGCAGAATTTCGTCGGCCATTCGTTAGGCCGGAACCAGCGCCGCGCGTCGGCAAATCCAGCCGCCGCCCAGAACGACGTCGCCATCATAAAAGACCGCAGCTTGTCCCGGCGTGACGGCTTTCTGTGGCTCCTGCAATTGAATTCGGGCGCGATCGCGATCGAGCGGAGTAAGCGTCGCGCGCGTTCCCGGATGGCTGTAACGAATTTTCACGCTGACTTCGCAAGGATTGTCGATCTTTTCGCGGCTCATCCAATTGACGCGATCGATTTCAAATTCGTCCGACACTAAATCCTCCGCTTCGCCAACGATGACGCGATTATTTTCCGGATCGAGATCGATGACGTAGCGCGGTCGCGACGAACCGCCTAGCAAACCTTTGCGCTGACCGATGGTGAAAAGCTCGAGGCCGCCGTGTGCGCCGAGAAAATTTCCATCGAGATCGTAAATGCCGCCCGGATGAAACGCTGCTTCGCCGAGATGCGAACGCAGAAACGCTTTGTAATCGTTGCCCGGCACGAAACAAATCTCCTGACTGTCGATCTTGTCCGCCACTTTCAGGCCGAGCGAGCGCGCGATCTCGCGGATCTCCGGCTTCGACATTGTCCCGAGCGGCGTGAGCGCGCGTCGCAGCTGCGGTTGGCGCAAGCTAAAAAGAAAATACGATTGATCTTTGCGCGGATCGGCGCCTTTGCGCAAAACCGCGCGATCGTCATGCTGCTCGATGATCGCGTAATGTCCCGTCGCGATGTAATCGCAATCGAGCGCTTGCGCTTTCTGCCACAGGTTGCCGAACTTCAATTTCTCATTGCACATCACGCACGGATTTGGCGTGCGACCGGCCTGATATTCGCTCGAAAAATAATCGATCACGAGCCGCTCGAATTGATCGGCTTCATCGACAACGTAATGCGGAATACCTAACGAGTGCGCTACACCGCGCGCATCGGCGACCGCTTGCGGCCCGCAGCATTTGTCCTCCGCGCGCGAAATGCAATCCTGCGGCCAGACCTTCATGGTCACGCCGACTACGTCGTAGCCCTGCTCACGCAGCAAAAATCCAGCGACGCTGGAATCCACTCCGCCGCTCATTCCGAGCAGAACGCGCTGTTTGTTCGAATTCATGAAGGAAAAGAGTCCGTGAATTATGAGACGCGGTCAACGGCGGCCTCGCGCTGCCGCGCGAACGGGCACGCTCACAAACTTGCTGTCGCGCAGCGTAAATCGCCACGGATGATGCATCGATCGAGTAATGCCGATCCGCGCGTCGGCTACAACATCGATCCGCCAATCGGACGGATTCGTCCGGCGGCGAACATATTTTTTTTCGCGCGGTGAGAAGTGATGGCGTGGATCGGAACACAAATCGATTTCGTGATGTCGCCCCGTGATGGCGAGCGCTTGCGTCAATTTTCCCGGGCCGGAACAGAGCTGCCGCTCGCCATTCACTCCGCGTCGCCTTTTCATGAGCGCGATTCCGCGCACCGGTTCGAGCGCGCGAATCAAAACAAAACCGTGTGTGCTCCCTTTCACAAGCACGTTCAGCATCCAGTGCGCGCCGTAGGTGAAATAAATGTAAGCCGCTCCCACTTTATTGCGCTCGATAAAATTGCGCGCGCTCGGGCGGTTGAACGTGTGGCAGGCTTCGTCGTTTTCCGCGAAGTAAGCTTCAGTCTCAACAATTACGCCCGAACACTTTTCCCATATGAGCTCCGTGCCAATCAGTTCGCGCGCACACGTCACCGGATCGCGCCGGAAGAATGATGCGCGAATGATTGGGCCGCTTGGCTGCACGCGGGCCGGACTGTCGACAGCAATACGCAAACGGGCTGCTATTGTTTCGGTTTAAAAAAGGCTGGCAGCGTGACCTCGCAGGCCACCGGCTTGCCGTTGCGAAATGCCGGCATGAATTTTGCCTCTTTGAAATCGGCGATCGCAGCCTCGCCAAATCCAAGAAATGGCGGCTCCTCCGAGACCAACGTGGTCTGTTGAAGGTTCCCCTCGGCGTCGATTTTCATGAGAACGTCAGCGCTGCCAGTGACAGGCAGACGCGATTGCTGCGCCGGATAACGAAATCCGTTGAATTTTGATTCGCCGCCGAACAAAAGTTGAGGCGAGATGAAATCGGTTTCGTTTTTTAATTCCTCGGTCTCCTGATTGGAAAAAATGCGCAGACGCGGTTTTCCATCGACAACCTTGAACATCACCGTGCCGTAGTAAATCACATCGACCGGCTGATGCTTGTAGATTGCCGGAATCAGGGTCGCCCCCGTTGCCGGAGCCAGTCTTTTTTGTAATTCTTGTTCAAGCAATTGCGAATCAGGCGTCGCACGAAAGGTCCCGTTCCAACCGATTTCGCCCTTCTTGCCCACGATGCAGCAAAACATGAGTGCGGCGTCTTTCTGGCCCTTCTTGATCAGGTCCTGCGTGTCGATTCGATTGATCAACGCGTTTGGACCGTTGCCAATGAGCGCCGGGCGATACATCGGCAGCTCGGTCGTCTGCGCGGGCGCAAGATCGACAATAAAAAGTGACGCGACGAGGAAAAATACAGGGAATCGCATGGGCAGATACGCAAGCGGAACGCTCCGTTTTTGCAAGGGCAATTTCGGCGAGATCACGCGGCCGCCGCAAATCCCGCTGCAATCTTATGTACGGTTTTATGTCGAACGAAATAATCAACCAGCGCATCGCGTGTTTGCAGCGAATGCAACGTGCAGCGTGTCGCCGGCTTTTCGAGCAGGTCGCGCAGCTTCATAAAGTGATGGCCGCCGCTGCGTGAATCGAACGTGTTGAACGCGATCCGGTAACGTTTTGCGCGCTCGAGCGGATGCCCATCCTCCAGCGCGATGCTTTTGATGCGACGCACGGCGCCGCGGCCTTCCGTCCGAATTTGAAATCCCATCAGGTTCCGGTCTTCGTGACTTAGAAACACTTCTTCCATGACTGCGACGATTTCGTCCGTCGCAAGCTCGCCCGTCACGACGTAATTTTCGTAGGGGAGCACGTTCCAGATGTCGCCAACTGTTTTCGGACCGGCGCGAAAATTATTTTCTTCATCGAACACGCCGTGCAGCACTCCATCGAGATGCACGTTTGCGCCAGCGAGCGCTTCGCGAATCGCGGCGCCGATCAACATCTCGACATCGCTCGGTTCGCCGGGGCGACTGTGCACGCTCAAAGTATCCGCCAACTCGCCGACCGGCTGTGCAAGCGTCCGGTCCGACGCGTGAAGTTGCGATTGTGAGTGCGAAATAATCGCAGGATCGAGATGGAAACGATCGTCCATCAATTCGCACTGCGCCGTCTGATGCAGCAACTTTTTTGTCGCGCGATCGAAAACCAGATCGACGCGGCCCACGTAGATCCCGAAATGATCCGCCTGCGTGAAAAGCACGCCGTTGGTCATGCGACTGGGAACTGGTCGATGCGTATGGCCCGCAATGAAAACCGCCGCTTCCGGAAATTCGGACGTGAGCGACATGACCGTGTTCGCGAAATCATCGCCGCCCGTCCGCTCTTTCAAACCCATGTGGCCTGCGAGCACGATCGCATTTGCCCCCTCGCTTTTCGCTTTCGCAATCGCGCCCCGGACCGGTTCAACCGGGAACTGAAAATCGATTCCTTTTGTAAATTCGGGTCGAAACCAAAACGGCATCCCCGGTGTCGTGATTCCGATGATCGCGATTTTGATTCCAGCAATTTCTTTCAACAGATACGGTCGGATTTTTGTGATGGAGTGGGCGGAATTCGTGAATTCGCCCGCCGGCTTTCCTTCGAGCAATGTGTTGGCGGCGAGCACCGGCATTGTCGATCTTTGCAACGCGTGCAAAAACGGCTCGATGCCCCAATCGAATTCATGATTGCCAACAATCCACGCGTCGTATTTCGTGAGATTGAAAAGGTCGATCATCAGTTCGCCCTTGCTGCGCAGCCCGACGTCGGTGCCTTGATAAACATCGCCTACGTCGATCAAGATCGAGTTCGGATTTTCCTGTCGCCATTTGCGAATCTGCGTTACGCAACGCGCCATTCCGCCGAGATTGGGCCGGCCCAAATAATCTTCCGTTGGCAAAATGTGTCCGTGCAGATCGGTTGTGTGCAAGATCGAGATGGTGACGTTGTCGCGGTTAAAGGCTTCAGCCGCGCGCGAAAGATTTGGAACAGCGCTGAGCATGCCGGCCGATCCCGCGATTCTCAGAAATTCGCGTCGGCTCCAGAAATTTTCGGGCATCATCTTTGCAAACGAGCGTGCAATTTTTTCCCGCTTCGCGTTATTCAAGTCTGAGGCGATCGTCAGGCGCAGACAAACTTTTTATGTTCGAGCTGGAAGGAATTGATCACATCGCGTTATCGGTGCGCGACGTCGCGCGCTCGGTAAAATGGTATGTCGATGTACTTGGATTCGAACCGCGCCACGAAGGAATATGGAACGGCGTTCCGATGTTTGTCGGCAAAGGAACGACTGCTATCGCACTTTTTCCTTTACGCGGAGAAACTGGCGCCGCGCTACGCGATCGCAGGCCGATCAGAATGCTCCACTTTGCCATGCGGGCCGATCGCAAAAATTTTCTCGCGGCCCAGCGTGAATTAAAACAGCGTGGCATCGATTTCGAATTCCAGGACCACGAGATTTCGCACTCAATTTATTTCTCTGATCCCGACGGCCACGAGCTCGAGATCACGACTTATGAACTTCGCTGAACTCTTAGGAGGAATTGTATGCGCAAAGTGAATCTAAAAGAAATTCCCGAGCAGGAGAAACGATCGCCGACCGGGAAGTTCCATAAGTTCGTGAAGGATGTGTCGATTGCGCTCGGTCGCGATCGCGACTCACTCGATCTGGCGAAGCGGCACCCGTTTGATTTTGGATGGGTGCGGATTCCGAAAGGC
>CATPCN010000750.1 GCA_955652855.1 uncultured Chthoniobacterales bacterium
GCACGGCTCGTTGTTGTTCGATCTGGTATTGTTTCTTCATAGCGACTCTCTCCTTTTTCTTGGCAGAAAAAACTCACCCTCGGCCTATTATGGCTTCGGGTTTGAGAGTCGCTACTTTCTACGAATTACCGGGCATCCTCCCCCGTCGCGGCTTTTGGGGGTTTGGCGGAGAGCGTTGCGCAGTTTGTTAAGAAGGGCCGCGAAGTGCTTGTCGAGGGTAAGCTTCGAATCGATTACTCCGAAGATGAACACCATGTTAAGCATGCCCGTCCCTCAATCGTCGCAGAGAATATTCAGTTCCTCGGCGGTCCACAGGACGGGTCAACGCCCGAATCACCGTTATCCCAACCGCTAGGTAGAACACCGTCTTAAAGACAGTCATGAGCCGTTAATCGATAAAACGTCACGCGGCGAACAAGTCCCGTTCCATTAGCGGACCAATCGAAGGGCGCAGCCGTCCGCGCCAAGGCGAAACCCGATGTTCTGAGATCGCCGGAAATGGGGTGGATGCGAACAGCGAAGCGCTCTTTGGCACGCGTAGCGCCTTCAAAATCATTGCCCGCTAATTGACAGATACCGACCCGTCTTGAGCATTCTCGTGTACTGATGTTCGCCCTGTTCTCTGTACGATTTTCCTAAAGAAGAGATGCGAAGGCTCATAGAACCTACGAATAGCTATCGATATGGAGATGCTTTCCACTTGCAAGTAAGCAACTTGCGAGATTGGCGGCGATCACTTCAATTCTTTGTTTGACATTTAATTGACAGTTAACGAGGTTAATGCGACGCTCATGCGCATGATTGTTCGCCGCCAGCGCCGGAAGGAATTGAAGCTCGTCCCGTACCGTCATCCGCACCTCAAGTGGATGCTATCGGGTTACTATCTCGACGGCAAGCGCGTCCGGAAATTCTTTCGCAGCAAGTCAGAGGGCGAAGGTTTTCTGCAACAGGCGCAGATCAAGACTGAGAACTTGGGAGTCCGCGCACTCAGGGTTCCGGGCTGGCTCCATGAGATGACAGTCGAGGGCCAGTCGCGCCTCAGTCCTTACGGCAAGACCCTTAAAGATGCGGTCGATCACTACGTCGCTAGCCTAAACGCCAGCGAGCGCAGTTGCACGATCATCCAGCTTTTCGAGAGTTTCATGGCCTCCAAGAAAGCCGATGGTGCCTCGTGCTCATACCTGAAGGATCTTCGATACCGGTTACGGCGGTTCTGTTTAAAGTTTGCAAAAGCGAAAGCGTCGGAGATCACGATTGCGGAGGCGGATGATTGGCTACGGAACCTTCAAGTTCGGTCGAAATTGTCGGCTCTGAGCCGGAACAGTTTCCGGCGGGTTCTGCGGACGTTCTTCAACTACGGTCTCGCAAGAGGGTACTGCCGGGAAAACCCGTTCGTGAAGACCGGCAAGGCCAAGGTGATCGACCATGCGCCGGAGATTTTCACGGCAAGCCAATTGCGAGCCTTGTTGGACGCAGCCACCCCCGAGGTGCTGCCCTACGTTGCCATCGGCGCTTTGCCGGTTTGCGGCCTGCGGAGATTGGCCGTCTGGATTGGAGCGAGACTGACCTCACGCGCGGTCTGATCCACGTGACCGCACGGAAGAGCAAGACGGCTACGCGACGGCTTGTGACCATCCTGCCGAACCTCAAGGCCTGGCTCAAGCCGCTCGCCCACGCCGAAGGACGGATCACACCGCCGAATTTGCGCGACAAGCTGGATGCGATCCGCAAACGCGCTGGAATTGAGAACTGGCCGCAGAACGGGTTGCGGCACAGCTACGCCAGCTATCACCTTGCGAAATTCCAGGACGCCGCCGCCCTTGCTTTGCAGATGGGTCATACAACTACAGCGATGCTTTTCGCGCACTACCGAGAAGTCGTTACGCCGGAAACTGCCGAGGCCTTCTGGAACATTAAGCCTTAGACGGTTCGGTTCGCGTTGTGGTGGGCTGACGAAAATCAGCCCCTTCTGTTGGGGAAGAGCTAAAGGTCTGGGTCTCTGGGATCACTCGGCTTGATGTCGATAATCTGCGAAAGCGCAACTCGTTTGGATGGCGGAGCGACTGGAGATGAGGGGCGACGAATGTCTCTGAAAAAGGTATACCAGTACCAGGCCAGGAAGATGAGGACAGCGACATCGCCCATTTCGCCAAACACCGGAACAATATCGATGGGAAGGAATACGGCGGCACCGGCGGCAGTAGCGCCCACCCGTTTCGTGAGACTAAGGGTAAAGTCTCGAAGGGGACTCCTGGGAATGGCGAGCAGGATCAGAAAGAGAGCCGTCAAGCCCGCGATGCAAATGGCGACGACTTTGAGAAAACCAAAGAATGCTTCCATCGGGAATCGATCCTCCGCAACCGTATCACTCGCGTTGCGCCCGCTTGTTTTGTAGCCCCGTCATGGCGGACCTAGCGCCCGAAGTGCGCATGGAACCACGCCGCCAAGGCGTTCACGGCAGCACTGCCTAATGCCAACAACAGGAAAACCACGCAACCGCATCCCAGCAACTTGTTTTCGAACGATACCCCGTGGGGGTTCGTGTTGCCGCAATTCGGGCAGGCGGACGCTTTCGATGAGACAACGTGACCACACTCGTTACACTTCGCCATACCAAATACTCCGCAGACGCCGCCACAGGTATATGCCCCGGCACCCTGCTTCGTTCAGCGGGCCTGAGCGAGCGAGGTAAGACGGACCGAGACTCCGATCTGGCCGAGGGAGGGAACGGCCATGCACTCAAGCGGCAGGAAATGATGACGGTCAATGAAGTGCATGTGGCACGGCCAATAACCCCCGCCTTTGGGTGCCCACAGGAAGACACCCGAAACGATCACGTCCTTTGAAACATCGAGCGTCGCCAGCGTTTGACCGAGAGGTGTCGCGAGCGGGATAGCGTTGCTCTTGCCCGTGGACATACCAAAGTAGAGACTGTTGATGGGGAATCGACAGCCTGAGTCAAACCCGACTTTGATCTGGCCCTGGGCATCAGGGCGTCCGACGCTGGCTCGTCCCCGCCATCCTGTAAATTCGCCAGAAGGACCAACGAACGCATAAAGCGCATCGAACATCTTGTCTTCGGCGGCGTACCTTTGTGTTTCCAGCGCGTCGGAACGAAGCGGGTTATGCTCTTCTTCGCTCTGTGCTCTGAAGCGATTGACTTCTTTGGTGCCGTCCAAAATGATCTGGCAGAACTTTTGTTGTTGCGCAACGAGCGCCGGGCTTTTTGCCCCCGCTCGCGAAGACTGCCCGTTGAGCGCAGAGTTGCTGCATCCAGCGAGGAACAGCCCCAGGATACTTATAAGAC
>CATPCN010000751.1 GCA_955652855.1 uncultured Chthoniobacterales bacterium
TGCTACGATTGCATCGCCTCGGGCTTTTATAGCTCGGTCATGATTGATGCGAGCCATGCCCCGTTCGAAGAAAATATCGCGATCACAAAACGCGTCGTGGACCGCGCGCACCAAAAAGGCATCAGCGTCGAAGCGGAGCTCGGTCAACTGGGCGGCGTCGAAGAAGACATCAAAGTGGATGAAGGGCATGCTTCACTCACCAATCCAAAGGAAGCGGTTGAGTTCGTCAAACGGACCGGATGCGATTCACTGGCCGCGGCGATTGGCACTAGTCATGGTGCCTACAAATTCAAAGGCAAGCAGGGTTTGCATTTCAACGTCATCGAAGAAATCAAGAAACTCATTCCTGGTGTACCGATCGTGATGCATGGCAGCTCGAGCGTACCGATCGAGGAAGTGCAACGAATCAACGCGGCCGGCGGAAAGCTCGATCCTTCTGCTCGCGGGGTGGACGAAAATGAATACCTGCCCGCGGCAAAACTTGGCGTGACCAAGGTTAACATCGACACAGACGGGCGACTCGTATGGACACGCGTACATCGAGAATATTTTCGCGATCATCCCGCCGAGTTCGATTTTCGCCCACCCGGGAAAATTTTTGTCGAGGAATATGCGAACTTCATCGCGCATAAAAACGAAAAGCTCGGCTCGGCCGAGCAACTCGACGCTGTGCGGGCAAGTTTGAAATCATAAATCGAATCACTCGTTAGGCGCATCCGCTGCCTGAAATTTTCACCCCGTGACTCTCACGCTCCAAGAGCTCGCGGCCATGTCCGGTGGCGAAGTGGTCGGCGATCCGGCACTCGTTATTACCGGTGCGGCTTCGCTTGGAGAAGCTTCTGCGGGCGAGATCAGTTTTTTTGCGAACCGCAAATACGTCACGCTTCTGCACAAAACGCGCGCGTCCGCTGTGTTTGTGTCGCCGGATTTTTCTGAACGGATTTCCGCCGCGCAAATTCGAGTAGCGAACCCGATGAAGGCTTTCGAACACGTTGTGATGAAGCTGGCGCCCCCGCTCATCCAGTTTTCACCGGGCATTCATCCCAGCGTCATTGTCGATCCAAGCGTCAAACTGGGAAATGGCATCTCGATCCAGCCCTACGTTGTCATCGAGCCCGGAGTCGCGATCGGTGATAATACAATCATCGGCGCACAAACCTACGTGGGACACGAGACGGTGATCGGCGACGGCTGCAAAATTTATCCGAATGTGACCATTCGTGAGCGAACTCGCATCGGGGCGCGTGTCATTATTCACAGCGGCGCCGTCATTGGAGCGGACGGATTTGGATTCGAAATGGTTGATGGGCGCAACGAAAAAATTCAGCAAATCGGGGTGGTGCAAATCGACGATGATGTGGAGATTGGCGCTAATACGACAATTGATCGGGCGCGTTTTGGCCGGACGTGGATTCAGCAGGGCGTCAAGATCGACAATCTCGTGCAGGTGGCGCACAACGTCGTGATCGGAAAAAATACCGTTATCGCGGCACAGACCGGCATCTCGGGCAGCACCCGAATCGGAGAGCGTGTCACCATCGCGGGCCAGGTTGGGATCGTCGGTCATGTCGAAATTGGCGACGGCACCGTGGTCGGGGCGCAAAGCGGCGTATCGAAAAACATTCAGGGAGGCACTTGGTGGGGGTGTCCGGCGGTGCCGATAGACGAAGCGAAGCAACACATCGCTTGGATCCATCGCCTCGGAAAACTTTTCGCGCGGGTGAAAAAGATCGAGCAAAAACTCGAATCCTAGCAACGGCTCTTCGCGCTTCCAACTCCGAACACATAGGCTTCAACCAAGGCTAATTTTGCAAGCTTTGGCGCCAAGCTAGGAAGTTGGCAAGCTTAGTGCTTTAAGAGTTTATGGAAATTATAAAGACGCATGCCAATGAAGATTTTGAGCCGTAATTCCATCGAGTTTCTCATCATTGATGATGATCCCGCCATTACGAAATTCCTCGTCACTTATCTCAAACAGAAAGGGCATTCTTGCGAGTTTCTGACCGAAGGTTTTCAAACTGCTTCGTGGCTCGAGCTGCAGGATTGCGAAGTGATTGTTGTCGATCTTAACATGCCCAAAGTCGACGGCATTTCCCTCATCACCTTCATCCGTGAGATCAATCCGACGCCGCCAGTGATCGTTTTCACCGGCGCCGGATATGACGAAGAGCGAATGCACGCAGCTCTGCGTGCAGGGGCGAACGGGTACGTGAGCAAGAATTTACCAATCGAACAACTTTACTGTGTTCTTTCGCGAGTCCTCGCTACTTGCCGCCAGCGAGCTCACCGCGAAACTGTTCCCACGGAGAGACCAGCGCTTCTCGGTGCCGCTTGATCTTAGTGGGCGCGCGCTTCAGCCAAAAGGCCGCGTAGCGCGTCCACGGAAATGAATTCTGCGCCGCACGCGCTCACCGTTTCCTGTTCGAGATAATCGTCGGTCGCAACAAGCAATCGAAATTGCGGCGCATATTTGCTCGCCAGCCTCTCGATGATCGAATCGGCGCTTTGCTTCGCGCTGGAATAAAAAATTTGGATCTCGCCGGGATCGGAGCTGGCGTTCGCCTTCGCTCCTTTTCCGTCGAACACCACGATTGCGCGGACCTCGGTCCAGTCCTGATAATCGCGAAGCTTCTTCACGAGCGCATCGCGCGCAAGGGCTCTGCGACGTTCGTGCAGCCGACGCAATTCCGGCCACGCAAAAATCACGCTGTGTCCGTCAACAATCAGATACTGCGTTCGCACCGATCAGTATAAAACGCCCAGGGCGAGTGCGACAATCCCACGCGCTATTGTCGATCTAAGGTTATTCCGCGGGCGTTGGCTGCTTTTTGGGCTTCGCCTTAGGTGGCTCTCGGCGCACCGCTTTTGATGCCGTTTTTTTTCGGTCGATGTAAGCGCGGCGTCTTCGTCGTTTCACCCTTACTCGATGTTGCTGGCCCATGGACGCCTCCTATAGGTTGGAAATGATGCCGGCGCAATCCGAAAGAACATCCATCATTCAGAAAAGCGATTCGCTGGTGGAAATCCGGGATTGCAACGGGCGTCTGTTCCAGCTAAAAATGGTGCTCGCGTCCCCCTGCTGCGTTCCCATTCCAATGTCCAAAAAATTGATCGGCCTCTCGATTTTGCTGCTCGCACTGTCGGCCGTTTTTGGCGTTCTTAACGTCCACAAGTCTCGAAGTCTACGCTCAGACATCGAAGAGAAGGAAGCCGCACGCCAAAGCGCGGAGGATCGGCGCCTTGCTCAGGAAAAAGAATTGAAAGCGCGCGAAACAAAAGTTTCGGAGGCAAGCACGAAATTTTCCGAAACCGAGAATAAGATCACCGCAGCTGAAGTGGAGCTCGCGAAGGCCCGAACCGAAAAAACGGATTTGCAGGCAAAGATTCAAGCTAGCGAAACCCAGATCGCGCAACTTCAAAAACGTATTGAAGAAAACAGAGCCACCACCCCTCTGGAAACCGCCGGGCCTGGCGCTTCCACCGCGGAATTGCAAGCGCAACTAGATGACGCTCGCAAACAGGTCCAAGGCGCCGAGGTCGAGAAAGCGCTCTTGGCGGATAAGATTCGAGCCGTGCAGGAACGTAGCGCGCAGTTGGGAGAGGAGAAAAGACGTCGCGTGGTCGCTAGCAGCAATCCCGGCGTTCGCGGAATCGTCCTCGCCGTAAATCAAGCCTACAATTTCGTCGTCCTCAATCTGGGCGGCCGGCAGGGTGTTGAAGCAAATTCGGAAATGCTCGTGCTTCGGGGCGGCACGCTCATTGGAAAAATTCGCATTTCCTCAGTTGAATCGGCGACCGCTATAGGCGATATAATCAGCAGCAGCCTGGCGCGTGGGGTCCAGGTGCAACCTGGAGATACTGTTATTTATGCTGGCTCAAGTTCGTGATTCAAAAAGAGGTGTTGCGACTTTTCTCCTGCTCGCCGGAGTCATGACGTTTGTCTCATGCGCTTCGCAGAAAGAGCAGGTCGCGCTCGTTAACGATCCCGACGCAAAACACGAGTCCCAGATTCCCTGGAACAAACAGGAAAAATGGGAAGTCGGCGGCGCGCTCGCCAACATGACAGACCGCCGATAAGGCGCGCAATCGCTTCCCGCGTTCCTAAGATCGACAATTAGTCGGCAGCGGATCGGTTAAATCCAA
>CATPCN010000752.1 GCA_955652855.1 uncultured Chthoniobacterales bacterium
ATGTGCATGCTGGTGATCTTTGTCGTGTGGTTAATAGCCCGGGTCGTGTTCATCGTCGGAATACAAATTGCCACTGCTGATCTCGACGCGGGCAAAAAAATTCGGCTAGGCGATCTGCTCCGGCGCGCACTAAATGCCTGGGTGCCGACCGCGAAACTTTCTCTCTTTGTTTACGGCAGCTACTTTTTTTGGACGGCGATTCCACTTCTCGCAATACTGTCGCTACTGGGCGGCGAACTTTCGATTCTGTCGATCCTGCTCGTGCTGCTCATTTTGGCCGTCCAGGTTTACGTGACGGCACGGCTTTGGGTGAACTTCATGTTCTGGCAACAAACGAGCGTGCTCGAGCATCGCGACGGCATCGAAGCACTGCGTGAAAGCAAGGCGCTCGCCCGCAGTCGTCGCAGTGAGCCTTGGCTTTCGCGGCCGATTGCGCGCGGTGCGATTCTTGTGTCGTTCTGGCTGCTGGTTCTGCTGGCGCTCAGTTCGAGCGCGGAAATGCCCTTTGTGTTCATGCGATTGCAGAACGTGACAAATCTCGAAGACATCGGCGCGCTCTGGCAAACTCTCACTAGTGCCCACGCGCCGGATGCGCTTACCATAGTGGGCTCGGCCATGAGCACGCTCGTGAACGCGCTGCTCCGGCCACTGCTCGGCATCAGTTTTGTCCTGCTTTACTTTGATGCGAAAGTTAATCTCGCCGACGACAAGATCGACAATTAGTAAAGACTGACGACGCGCCGAGTAGCTATCTATGAACCGCGAACAATTTTTTAATTTCGCGTCTCACGCGCCCAGCGCGAGATACGGCAGCAAACCATGCCGCCCGCCTTCGCGTCCGAATCCGCTTTCTTTGTAGCCGCCGAATGGACTGGTCGGATCAAACTTATTGTAAGTGTTCGCCCAAACGACGCCCGCGCGCAGTTTGCTCACGATCTTGAAAATCTTGCTCCCCTTGTCCGTCCAAACGCCGGCACTTAATCCGTAAGCGGTATTGTTCGCGCGTTCGATCGCTTCTTCCGGAGTGCGAAACGTCATCACGCTTAAGACCGGTCCGAAAATTTCTTCCTGCGCGATGCGATGCGACGCGGTCACGCCGGTAAAAAAACTTGGCGGATACCAATAGCCTTTTTCCGGCAAACGCATTCGCGGTTGTACGAGTTCTGCGCCTTGTTTCAAACCGCTGTCCACAAGCTCGCAAATTTTTTCGAGCTGCGCGCGCGAATTGATTGCGCCAATGTCGGTGTTTTTATCGAGCGGATTGCCCACACGCAACGTTGCGATGCGATCGCGCAGCTTCCGAATCACCTTGGGAAAAATGCCTTCCTGCACGAGCAAGCGCGAGCCAGCGCAGCAGACGTGGCCCTGGTTAAAATAAATTCCCGAGATGATTCCCTCAACGGCTTGATCGATCGGCGCGTCTTCAAAAATGATGTTGGCCGCTTTTCCGCCGAGCTCGAGAGTCAATTTCTTTTTCGTGCCGGCGACTGCTTGCGTGAGCAATTTTCCCACTGATGTCGATCCAGTGAACGCGATCTTGTTCACGTCGTCGTGCTCGACGAGCGCTTTGCCGGTTGCGCCCGCGCCGGTCACGATGTTGACGACGCCATCGGGCAACCCGGCTTCCTGAAAAATTTCGGCGAGATGCATCGCGGTAATGCTGGTGGTTTCGGCCGGCTTCAAGACGCAGGTGTTTCCGCAAGCGAGGGCCGGCGCAAGTTTCCAAGCGGCCATGAGCAACGGAAAATTCCACGGGATGATTTGACCGGCGACGCCGAGCGGACGCGTTGTTCGTCCCGGAAACGCGTATTCCAATTTGTCCGCCCAACCGGCGTAATAAAAAAAGTGCGCGGCGACGAGGGGAAGATCGATGTCGCGCGATTCCTTGATTGTCTTGCCGCCGTCCATCGTTTCGAGCACAGCGAGCTCTCTCGATTTTTCCTGGATGATTCTGGCGATGCGATAGAGGAACTTCGCGCGTTCGCGCCCCGGCATTTTGCTCCAGACGTTTTTGTAAGCGCGTCGCGCGGCGCTGACCGCAAGATCGACATCTTTCGCATTGGCGTCGGCGATCTCGGCGAGTTTTTCTTCGGTGGCCGGATTGATCGAAGCGAAATATTTTCCCGAGCGCGGTGCGACGAACTTTCCGCCGATGAACAACTGATAACGCGGCTTGAGGCGAATGTGGTCGCTCGCTTCCGGCGCGGACGCGTAGCTCCACTTATCGCCAAAGTTCAAGCGTCGCTGGCCAGGCGGAAGCGCAACGCCGCGATGCGCGAGCGCGCCGTTGTGTTCGACGACGATCAACTCAGTGCGACGTGATTTTTTGCGCGGCATAAAATCGACATAAACGTTTAGTCCGATCAGCGGTTTCTCGCACGCAAAAAGAAGATCGCGCTTTCACTATGTCGATCTTAGGGCAGCGAAAAGTAATCGCCGCCCTGATAATTTCCGTCGACGGTTTTGACGATTTGCATGAGCACGTCGTTGACGAGCGTGCTCGCGCCGAATCGGAAAAGATCAGGCGTGAGCCAATCGTCGCCGAGCGTTTCCTTCAGCATCACGAGATAAGCGAGCGCCTGTTTGGCATTGCGAATTCCACCGGCCGGCTTCATGCCGATGCGAATGCCGGTTTCGTAGAAATGATCGCGGATCGCTTCCAGCATCACTAGCGTGACCGGCATGGTCGCCGCCGGCGAAATTTTTCCTGTCGATGTTTTGATGAAGTCGGCGCCGGCGCGCATGGCGATTTCGCTGGCACACCGTACATTGTCGTAGGTTTGGAGCTCGCCGGTTTCGAGAATCACTTTTAGATGCGCCGCTCCGCATGCCTCTTTCGTCGCCGCGATTTCGTCAAAGATGCGATCGTGATTGCCGGCCAGAAAAATTCCGCGATTGATCACCAGGTCGATCTCATCGGCGCCGTCGCGCGCCGCGCTTCGCACTTCCTGCAGTTTTAATTTCAAAGGCATGAGGCCGGTGGGAAATGCGGTCGCGACCGATGCGACTTTGACTCCGGAGCTGCCGAGAAACTTTTTCGCGACGCGCACGAGGTTCGAGTAAACGCAAACGGCCGCGCAGGATGGAACCTTGTAGCGCGGATCTGCCGGCTGCATCGCTTTGCGACAGAGAAACGCGACTTTACCCAGCGTATCTTTTCCCTCCAGCGTCGTCAGATCCATCATCGAAATGGCTAGTTTGAGTCCGGTCAGCTTGGCCGAAGTCTTGATGCTGCGTTTCGCGAAGGCGGCCGCGCGTTCTTCGACCATGACTTGATCGACGGATGGGAAGGCGAATGTCGATCTTGTTGTGGTTGCGTCGCGTGGTCGCGAAGAAACGAGCGCCTTCATACGAAGCACTCAGCGTATTCGCTTCGCCGTTTTTAGGGAAAACCAAAGGCAGACCGCGCGAAGCGACGTGATTTTGGAAAAAATAAAATGCGCCTTAACCCTCACGAAACATTCGAGCCATTGTGCCATTCTTGCCGCGCGCGCGAGATCAAATGTGTCAGCGTTTTAAAGAACCGAAGCACGTAGAGTAAATAGAGGCCGAATGAGGCGAATTGAATTGTGGCAAGCCAAACGTGGCCTTCGCGCTCTAAAAAATATGCCGGCCAGGCGCGGACGCAGATCATGCAGACCAGGTTTAATAAAAAAAGCGCGGGCACAAGCGCGAGAATATTGAGCCATTGATCTCGCGTAACCAAGGCATAGAGGCGATTGCTTGCTTCTCCCGCGCTGTCGCGTTCCCGCGCGCGAATCAACCGGAGATCGTAAATAAAAAGCAGCCAGACGATCCCGGCGTACACTGCTCCGATCGCGAACCAGGCTCGCGGATTATTTAACCGTGAGAATAGAAGCGACTCTCCCAGAGCACATGCGATGTAGAAAAAATTGTGGCCGAATTCCAGGGGCCACCGGATGAGCGTGAGCGTGTGCACGACCGAACGCGACCAGAATATCAAAATGATGAGAAGTCCGGAGACAACGTAGGGCCAGAACGCACGTTGCTGGATCGACAAGACGGATCGCGCATTGTCGATCAAAAAATAGAGGGCCACGCCCTGAACGATGCTCGTGAGGGTCAGCTCAATTTCGATGACCGTCGAGTCCAACTCGGAACGGGTGGCGGAACATTTCATGGCGGCAATAACTCAATAACATCGACATATTGAGATTGTCCGCGGCCTGGGCGGCAACTCCGCTTTTCTTGGCAAGCGCAACGCAGCTTAACGCGCTCGATGCGTGTTCTGCGCGCTTAGCGCGCGAGAACTACGTCCTTTTTTGTCCAGATGTGAACGCGCTGGCAATAGGGACAGGAAACCTTCGGATTTTTCCAATGCGCGGTTTCGAACAAGCTCTCTTCGATTGTAAGCCCGGTGGGAGCCAGCTTGGCTGTGGACGGGCATCTTACTAAAATACGTTTAATCACGGGACCCTTCGTTTCTTTTCGCGTTGTAATTGGCATAATTTTTTTTATCCGAGTCGGTAAACGATTCGTGCTTTATCAATATCGGAGGGGGACATCTCAAGTTTCACGCGATCGCCCGTCGTGATGCGAATGAAGCGTTTGCGCATTCTCCCATAGATATGCGCGAGGACCTGATGTTCGTTGGCCAACTCCACCCGAAACATTGTGCCGGCCAGGACTGAGATGATTTTTCCTTCCAGCTCGATCGCTTTTTTTGGATCCATGAGAATCGATGGAGCTGGCCGGCACTCGGTTAAAGGAGCGCCGGCCGCTCGATCAAAATCGATTACCGGCGATCTCCGGCGAATTGACGCGGACGCTCTTCGCGTGCGCGTGCTTCGTTCACGGTGAGCGTTCGTCCAGCGACTTCTTTGCCGTTGAGCGCGCTCATTGCCGCATTGGCTTCAGCCGTGTCGCCCATTGTGACGAATGCGAATCCGCGGGACTTGCCCGTCATGCGATCCATCATCAGCGCGACTTCGGTGACTTTGCCATGTTTTTCAAAAAGATCTTGAAGATCATTTTCGGTGGTCTCAAAAGAGAGATTTCCTACATACAGTTTCATGTGATTTGATTTTGGAGAATACCTG
>CATPCN010000753.1 GCA_955652855.1 uncultured Chthoniobacterales bacterium
CATCCGATTCGCGCTCAGTAGCCATAGGGATTCAGCTCGGCAAAGAAGTTTTTCGCGTTCACTCTGTGCGCCTTGACGAAGCGCTCGTCACGGGCCGTACTTTACGTTGATGCCGGTGACCTGAAAAGCATGTTATCATCCAGGTGGCTCACATCCACCTGCAAGATTTCAAATCGACAGCGATACCCAACTTTTCGCTCGCAAATGTTTCGCGCAATCGGAGCCCGACATCAGTATCTTGCCCGCAGGGACCCGGGCGATTTCGGGGTATCGCGCTAATAACGTTAAGCCAAAAGAATGCTTTGCTTCCCATCGGCTCTAGAGGTCCGAGATCCAGTCTAGTCCAGTATCTAAAGAATACTGGACTACTGGTCTAGGCGTCCAAAATGGACTTACTGGACTTTCTGGACTTTCTGGACTACCTGCCAGAAATCGTCCTCCTTACGGAAGCGCTGCCCTTTACCTTGCCTTAATAGCTCGTAGAAGGTCGCCTTGCTCATTCCGGTTTCCTCGCAGACACGGCGCTGAAATTCGACCGTCTTTGGTCCCGCGATGCCGCTGCGTTTGCTGCACTCTGCAGCTAGTACTGTTTCGAGGTCTTGCACTTGATACTTAGATTGGAGGCCGATTTTCGGCTTCTTAAGCTTCGCTGGGTCGAGCGTATCGTCGGGGCACATGAGCGGATATTCCCAGCGCACAACGAATGGCTGAATCGGCGGATGATTCCGCAACGTCGCATCAACCGTGAAACAATCCTCTTGCTCGTGCCGCGTGAAATTCAATATCGTGTCAGGATCGCGCGCGAACACGCCCGACCCGCCGACGCGGTCAATCGATTCTTTCGACGCCTGGTTGCCTTTGGAGTAGTGAGCGCCGAAGGCGACCCCCGCGCCTGTCGCGACCGCCAGCGATTCGATCTCATTGAGCAGCGTCGCGATGTCGCCTGCTTTGTTTTCGTCGCGTCCTCCTAGCAGCTTGTAGATCGGGTCAATGATTATCAGGATAAACTGATCTCGTCCGATTCCCCTGAGCAGACGCGGCAGCAGCGTCGAGACGTCGGCTGCGTGGCCGCGCAAGTTCCACACGCGCAAGTAGCCCTCTTCGATCTTGAGTTGCCGCTCGTCGCAAATGGTCTTGATTCGCTTCGCGAAAAAGCCGGACTGGATCTCGAGATTGATGTAGAGCACGCGTCCGCGCTTTGTCGGGAACCGGCCCAGCCAATGAGTGCCAGTCGCAACGCTGATGGCAGTGTCGATGTGCAACCAAGTTTTATAGGACTTCGACGCTCCGCCGAGAACCATCTTCCCGCCGTGATGCAGTACGCCGACAATCACGTCATCGGGCAGGATGATTGGTTTCGCGATGAGCGCGGCGCCGTCTTCGATTTGTGGGAATTGGCCGTTCCTACCGCTGCACTTGATCGCGCCAAACTGTTGCTCGGCATCACAGAGGAGAGCTGCGCTATCCTCACCTTCAATCTCATAACATCGGCGCGCTTGCTCCGCGCAGATGCGGATGATGTTTCTACGCGTGAACATTTCGCGAACGATGTCAATGTAATAGCCGACATTGGCCGCGGTCGGAACGAAGTCTTGTAACTCCGTGACGAATCCTGCCCCGCCCACGTTTTCGAGCAGCTTCCGATCCCGCAGGACTTGCGTGAACGTTATCAGGTCGATTGCCTGTTTTGCAGACCAAAGGTCAACGAGCACATCGAAGATCACGCGGTGCGCCGGAACATAGAAGTGATCGACAGTAATTTTCTCGACGCATTCCGTGATTGTGTTACGCGGGTCACGCATCATCGAGCATAGGACGCCTTTCTCGGCTTCCTCGCTGTGCGGCGGCGTACGGTTGTCCAGCAGCGCGTTTTGGCCAGCACGTTGGAGCGTTAGGCTGCGAGTCTTGATCATGGCACGCGCTCGATCCTTCCGATTATCCGGCGAAGCAGATCGTTTTGCTGTTGGGCGAGCGTGGTCAGCTCATTCAACTTGACGCCAAGATCGACCAAGCTGTGCGCGATGGCGCACAGAAGTTGCAGGTCGCGGTTCGGCGCGCAATCTGCGTCACGAAGTTGCTCGTGATCGCGCAGCTCGGCGTCCAGCCTGGCGTTCGTATTTTTCGGCAGCGAAGTCATTGCATCCGCGAGTTCAAGAATTCACGAACGCTCGAAACGTCGATCAGCCGTTTACCTTTCAGCGCACCGCGCCGACGCAGCGAAACGCTCTTGATCGCACCGTCCGCGATTAGCAAATAAGCAAGCGAACGCTTAATCCCGAACCGCGATTGGAGTCCCGAGAGATCGACAAACTCCGGATCAACCCCCGACGAGGCCGCGACAGGGGCAGTTGTAAAAGTAGCGAACCCGCCGTTCGCTTTTTCGTCCAGTTTTTGTTTCACTGGACAAATCTACACGGAGGCGGATGCGCGATTCGTGGACGCCTAAGTCAACCGATGTCAGTTTTTCGGCCGCGATTTGCGGCGGTTAGGCGCGCTGCGCGTAACCGATGGA
>CATPCN010000754.1 GCA_955652855.1 uncultured Chthoniobacterales bacterium
CTATTTTCAACGCCTTAATATTCAAGGAGATGCCGCAAGCCTGTTGGGGATTATTGCGGCTTTTGGAATCTGGAGGCTTTGGGCAGCTACAAAATTATCTACTGTGATCTCACCTCCGCAAATGTCCTGGTCCGTCCTTTGCCGTCCAGCCGCGTTACGCACCTAGTGGCCTTGGCATGCGACGTATTTTAGAAATCCTTCGGTATGGCCCCGGCCCACGCGGAACTCCAATAATTTCCGGGAAAGGCGTTGCGCCCGTTTTACACGGATCAGGAAGGGATCCGCACACGCACCCTTGGCCGCAGCCTCGCCTGCAGGGGTTGATACAGTCTGACCCTCTCACCTTCGTGCCAGAGATTTACGACCAAACCGTAACCTTGCTTCCCATCCAGTCCCGTCTTGAATCGCTGCTGGCAGCAGACGACAATGTGAACCATCACCGTCCCGTCGTCTCCGGCAGGCCAGCTCAGCTTGTTCTTCCAGGTAAGTCGGCGCACCTGAAGCGTAGACCATTGGACATCCGTAAGCGGTGGCCGAAGTTTCAACTGCGAGCCTTTCGGCACCGGGTCTTCCCCTTCTACCACCCTCGCCGATTTCAGGTTCTCCACCTGGCCCGCCGTTAGGCCCTTCAGTACATCGACCCACATGGTGCGGGCGAGATACTCTTTACGGCTTCGCCGGACTGGAGGATCGTACGCCAGCGCGACCTGAATGCCCTTATAGCCCGACGTTTCAACAAATCGGGAAGGTAATGGAATTTGATAGATGTGCAGTCGGTCCTCGTCGATTTCATCCATTGCCACCAGCCGCACGCTGTTCTGTTTCGACCAGACGATATCGTCTTTCGAAGTGAGGCCGTAGCCCACGAGCCGCAGACGATCTTCTTCGTCGTCAATCCATCCTTCAGGGAACGGGGGCATGTCAGCGGTGCTCGCAACAAGAGCGCGTATGAGGTTAGCGGACGGTTCCCTCCCGATAGTAGTAGCCAGTGCCCGCTCTGCAAGTGCAGCCGCATGGGTCAAGTGGGGGCAAGCGAACGAGGTGCCAGTCTCACTTCCAATGAGGCGCCCATCCCGCTCGCGCTGAATTGTCAACTCACCAACCAGAAAATGTCGGTCGATCCATCGCGGTGTCGCTGAAGCCGGAGACTTTAGGGCAAGATTGCCTCCGTAGTCAACTAGTTCTGGTTTGATTGAGGCATTCGCTACTTTGTAGGTACAGCCCGGGCCTGTTCGGGTGAACGGGCTCGGCCCACCCTTCGGAGCACCGGGGATCGCGTCATCTATCTTCAGCAGCCTTCCGTTGCTCTGAACTGACATCGCGTCGTTTCGCGCAAGAGACCCCACCGTCAGGGCCAAGGCCGACGTTGCAGGATTGCAGACCCGATGCTCTGGTCGTAGGGTTTGGCGCAGAACGGCTTCCTGAACCTTCTTCCGCGTGGTCTGTCCTGTGGGGATCTCCGGGTAACGGTTGCCTGCCGACACGACAAGCACAACATCAAGTTCGCGGGCCAACTCATCGAGCTTTTCCGCCCATGGGAACTGACGCTCTCCCATGTACGGCTCGCTATCGTCGCCAACAGAGAGATTGAAAACCCGGCATTTCCACTCTCGATGAAAATAGCGGATGGCTTCTTCAATAGTTCCCTCCACGCGCTTCCGGTCAGGGAAGACCGCGCGCGGTCGGTCGGGATTCATCGGGTTCTCTTCGTTCCGCAGAACCTTGGCGCTACAAATTCTCACTTTGGGCCGCCAGTCGTTCGTCTCGACGCATTTTGAAATATCACCATAGACGACCAACCCGGAGACGGAAGTACCGTGCCCGTTGAGATCGACCTCTGTGTTTTCGCCAGTGTCGAAGTCCCTCTCGTCCATCACCCAGCCGGACAGGAGAGGATGTCCTGCAACCACGCCACTGTCGACCACACAAGCCAGAGCATCGGTTTCGTCCGGCTCTGCTGACGGATTGGGCGGTACAACTGGAATGAAGAATCGCGTGTAGCCAGCCGCGATTCTTGGCGGCAAGTCCGCGTGCGCCACCAGGTCCAAATTGAGAATCTTCTCGGCGAGCGCCCTTCCTGACGCAACTTTGACCAGCAGAAGACTCTCTGTTTGAACCCGATCTGTGATTCGCCCGCCTGCTCGCGCACAGAACTCGCTGAACTCGTTTAACAGTTCCCTTGCCAAAGCCGGATCTTCCGGGCGCCAGAGGTCCACATCGAGATAAAAGGGTTCAACCTCTGGAAAGCCCTGCGCCTTGAGCCTGGTTCCCATCCGCTCCTCTGAGGAGACCGCTCTAACCTCCTGGAGCGAGTTAAAGAATTTCTCCCGTTGAGTTTCGGTCAGAGTCACCTTTTGGTGCTGTCGCAATTGGTAGGGAGTGATCTCCCGGCGGAAACCCTCCAACGCAGCATCACTCGGGAACTGGACGACGGTCCTGTGACGGGTAATGTCGCCCGCCTTCTTCATGGACTCATCCACAACGTGCGCGCCGAATCTTTCCTCAAATACATCCCGCGTGTCAAGGTTTTCTGAGTCAAATTCGACCACTACCAAACGGGACGGCGCAAGCCCTGTTTCCTGCCTGGCCTGCGCTGCGAAGTTAATGGCATCGGCTGTTTGCCTTGCGATTTGCTCGCCGTGCTGTCGGATGTCAGGAGGCACTGGGGGTTCGGGCCGCTTGAATTTTGTGGGAGGCCGCTTCCGGGGAGGAGTCCTATCAGGCTCACGTGCGAACTCCAAATGCGGGAACTGACCGTCGCCTGGTTGAAGAGCCATCGGAACTAATCACGATCCACAGTCGGGAAATCTGTAGCAGTCGCTTTCTGCAAGACAGACCGGCGGTAAGTGTGTCGGGATATTGCGTCCTCCAGATCCGGGCTCTTCACTTGACGATCACTGCGTAGCACGCACGACTTGCGGATATCAAAGCAGACCCGTTCTGCGTCGGCATACGAGGAACCAGCCAGTGTTTTCACCAGTTCGTCTATGTCTGAATCCTGGAAGTGCAGTGGTGCAAGCCGCTTTCGAATCACTAGCCGAAGCTGGGCATCCTGGGGCCGCTCGAATCGCACTACCTGATCAAAGCGGCGCCATACTGCAAAATCGAGGACCTGCTCAAAATTCGTGGCGGCAATTACCAGCGACCGGCCGTCAAAGTTGTCCATGATCTGAAGAAACGAGTTCAGGACGCGCTTGATCTCACCGTGTTCTGTCGTGTCATCACGAGATCGGCCGATCGCGTCGAACTCATCGAAAAAAACAATCCACTGCCCGCGGCGGGCGTATTCAAAAACTTTTCGCAGATTTGCAGCCGTCTCGCCGAGGAGGGATGACACCACAGCATCAAAGCGGACATAAACCAATGGCAGCGCCAATTCCGCGGCGATTGCCTCAGCCATCGCGGTCTTCCCGCACCCTGACGGGCCGCAGAACAGAACGCGGCGCATGGGAGGAAGGCCGTTCGATTCCAGAACGTCCCACTCGCGAAACTCGCGCATGATCCGCTCCACGGAGTCCCGAACGGACTTCTCCAGTACCAGATCATCCAGATAGCGCTGTGGCTGCCTGACTTCAAGCAACGGCGTCTTCCGGTCTGTGTCGAAAGGGCTTTGATCTATGGGC
>CATPCN010000755.1 GCA_955652855.1 uncultured Chthoniobacterales bacterium
ACGTGATCTTTCTTGTCGGGCCGAATCCCCCAAACGCCCACAGTGTTTCGGCCTTGATCGCGCAATTGCTCTTCGTGAAAGCGCAGGCTCATTCCTTCTTTCGTGATAAGCACGATCTCGTTGTTGCCGCTCGTAAGCTTCGCATCAATCAGACAATCATCCGCCTCGATCTGAATGGCGATGATACCGCCTTTGCGAACATTCGCGTAATCGGACAAGTTGGATTTCTTGACGATGCCGGAACGCGTGACGAATACGATGTGCAGGTTTTCGTCCCATGTTTGATCGACAGTGTTCGGTCCGGTGCCCGATTTCTTTGATTGGACGCGAATGGTCGCTGCTATTTTTTCATCGGTGCGCAAATCGAGCAGATTTGCAATCGAACGGCCTTTCGTGGCGCGACCCATTTCCGGAATCTCGTAAACCTTCTCGACGTAAGCGCGTCCTGATTCCGTGAAAAACATCAGATAATCGTGCGTCGTAGCGGTGAAGAGATGCTGCACGAAATCGCCCTCGTCCTCTTCCGTTGCGCCTTCACGCGTCGACATGCCAATCACGCCTTTGCCGCCGCGGCGCTGCGCGCGAAATGCGCTCACCGCCGTGCGCTTGATGAATCCGCCGTGCGTGATGCTGATGATGCAGCCTTCATTCGCGATGAGATCTTCCATGTTGATCTCGCCTTCATCGGGAACGAGCTGCGTCAACCGCGGCGTCGCGTATTTCTGCTGAATCTCGCGCAGCTCCTTCTTAATGATCGTGAACACCCGCTGCTCTTTCGCGAGAATATCGCGCAAATCCTTGATCGTCTGGATTAGCTCTTTGTATTCATCGACGATTTTCTCCCGCTCCATCCCGGTGAGCTGGTAGAGACGAAGATCGAGAATCTGGTTCGCCTGATGTTCGCTGAAGGCGTAACGGCCATCGCTCAGCCGCGCTTCGTTGCGAATGAGGATGCCGATTTGCTCGACCTGTTTTCGCGTAAACTCGAACGCCAGCAATTTTATGCGGGCTTCATCGCGGTTAGCTGATCCGCGAATGATGCGGATGAATTCATCGAGATTTGCCAGCGCGATCAGAAAACCTTCGAGTGTTTCCGCGCGCTCTTCCGCTTTGCGCAGCTCGAAACGGGTGCGGCGCAGGATGACTTCGCGGCGATGATCGATGTAAGCCTGGTTTGCGACTTTGAGCGGAAGCAGTTTCGGACGCCCGTGATCGATCGCCAGCATGTTGACCGCGAAGGAGCTTTCCATCGCGGTGTGTTTGTAAAGATTGTTGATGACGATCTTCGGATTCGCGTCCCGCTTCAGCTCGATTACCACTCGCGTGTTCTCGTCGGACTCATCGCGGATCGCGCTGATGTCGCTCAACACTTTTTCGTTCACCAGCTCCGCGATCCGCTCGACGAGCGTGGCGCGATTTACGTTGTAGGGAATCTCGGTGATGACGATCTGTTCGCGGTTTCCTTTCAGCTCTTCGACGCCGGCTTTGCCGCGCACTTTCATGCTGCCGCGTCCGGTCTCGAGGTATTGTTTAACGCCGCTCACTCCGCAAATCGCGCAGCCCGTCGGAAAATCCGGACCCTGCACATGTTTCATCAAGCCTTCGAGCGTGATGTCGGTGTCGTCGATCTGCGCGCAAATTCCATCGACAATCTCACCAAGATTGTGCGGCGGCATGTTCGTCGCCATGCCGACGGCGATGCCAGTGCCGCCGTTGACGAGGAGATTTGGAAAAGCGGCCGGAAAAACTGTCGGCTCAGTGCGCGTCTCATCATAGTTCGGGACAAAATCGACGGTGTCCTTTTCCATGTCGGTCATGAGCGCGGCGCCGAGGTGCGTCATGCGCGCCTCGGTGTAACGCATTGCCGCCGGCGGATCGCCTTCGACCGAACCGAAATTGCCCTGGCCGTTGATGAGCGTCTCGCGCATCGCCCACGACTGCGCCATGTGCACGAGCGTCGGATAAATCACCGCTTCGCCGTGCGGATGATAGTTACCGCTCGTATCGCCGCAGATTTTCGCGCACTTTCGATGCTGCCGGTTCGGGAAGAGCGACAGATCGTGCATCGCGTAGAGGATCCTTCTCTGCGATGGCTTCAGCCCGTCACGCGCATCCGGCAACGCGCGCGAAATGATGACCGACATCGAGTAATCGAGAAAGGATCTCGATACTTCTTCGGCGACGTTAATCAGCTCTACTTTTTCGTTTTCGTTATACATCAGCGGGGGATTGTCGATCTTATACGTCGAGATTTCGCACATTGAGCGCGTTGTCTTCGATGAATTGGCGGCGCGGCTCGACCACGTCACCCATCAAAATGGTGAACATCTTGTCGGCATCGACGGCGTTATCGTCATTCAGATCGACCTTCAGCAGTTTGCGCTTCTGCGGATCCATCGTGGTGCTGAACAATTCCTTGGCGTTCATTTCGCCGAGACCCTTGAAGCGCTTGATCTGCACGCCGCGCCGGCCGATCTCTAAAATCTTTTGCAAGATTTCCGGAATCGAAAAGAGCGGATGCGAGACAGGCTTGTCGCCTTCACCTTCAATCAATTCGAAGATCGGTCGATCGCTCGCCGCGTAGTGATTCACTTTTAAGCCTTTGCGCGCGAGCTCGGCGATTAGCTTTTGGATCGCGGTCGTCTCGTGCAGCTCCACGAGTTTGGCGCGGCGTCGCACTCCGCCATTCGTGCGCGCGGGCACATTGTTCGCGCCGAGCGGCAAGAGTTCCTGCTGAACCTCGGTGTCGAATAAATTTAGATCGAGATTCTCCTCATGAAATTTGCGCACTTCCTTTTCGTCATGGAAATAGCGCACCGATTCGTCATTGCCCTCGCGAACCTTGACGAGATAAGTCGGAAGCTTTCCGCTTTTGGATTCGCGTTTCGCTAGAAAACTTTCGAAGTCGCCACCATGCCGGCGCACAGCTTCGCTTAGCTTCGCCAGTTTTTGCAGCGACTCGAGAATGTCTTTCAATTGCGCGGCGCTGATCTCTTTGTCGTCCGCCAGATTCTTGAGTCGCACGTCTTCCGCGCCTAACGAGATCAAAATCTTGTTCAGCTGCGCGTCATCTTCGACATACTCTTCGCGTTTTTTTCGTTTGATTTGATAGAGCGGCGGCTGCGCAATGTAAATTTTTCCAGCGCGCACCAGCTCGGTCATTTGCCGATAGAAAAACGTGAGAAGCAGCGTCCGAATGTGCGAGCCGTCCACGTCCGCATCCGTCATGATGATGATGCGGCCGTAACGCAACTTCGACATATCGAAGCGGCCTTCTTCTTGTTTGCCGTTGCCATCATCTCGGGGCTTGCCGATGCCCGTGCCGATGGCCGTGATCATCGCCTGAATTTCGGTGTTCTTGAGAAATTGATCTTCGCGCGCCTTTTCCACGTTGATCAGCTTGCCGCGGATCGGAAGGATGGCTTGATAACGGCGATCGCGACCCTGTTTGGCGGAGCCGCCTGCGGAATCGCCCTCCACAATATAAAGCTCGGTCAATTCCGGATCCCGTTCTGAACAATCGGCGAGTTTGCCTGGCAGACCGCCGCCGGTCAGAGCGCCTTTGCGAATAGTCTCTCGCGCTTTTCGTGCCGCTTCGCGCGCACGCGCGGCTGTGAGAACTTTATCGAATACGCGCCGCGCCACTGGCGGGTTTTGATCGAAAAATGTCATGAGCCCGTCGTACACGACTGAATTAACGACCCCGTCGATTTCGGTGTTGACGAGTTTTACTTTCGTTTGCGATTCGAAGCGCGGGTTCGGCAGTTTGAGGCTCAAGACGCAGATCAAACCTTCGCGCACATCGTCGCCGGAGATGGACGGATCTTTGTCCTTCATCAGCGAATTCGATTTTGCGTACTGATTCACGGCTTTCGTGAGAGCCGTGCGAAAACCGGTGAGATGCGTGCCGCCGTCCGGATTCGGAATGGAATTCGCGAACGGCAAAATCTGGTCGTTGTAGCTGTCGTTGTATTGCATGACAACATCGACAAAAACTTCGTCGCGCTGCCGCGAGATCACGATCGGTTTCGGGTGAATGACCTGCTTGTTCTCGCCGAGTTGCTTAACGAATTCTTCGATACCCTGCTTGTAGAGAAACGTTTCCTTCTTCGGCGGATCATTGCGCTCATCGGTCAGCGTGATCTCGAGACCGGGATTCAGAAACGCCAGTTCACGCAAACGCGTGGTGAGCCGCTCAAACTTAAACTCGGTCGTGATTGTGAAAATTTCCGGATCGGGCAGGAATGTGATGAGGGTGCCGCTTGTCTTTTTGTTTTTGACCTCGCCGATGGTGCTGAGTTTGTCGGTCGTTTTCCCTTTGGCGAAAGCCATGTGATAGACTTTGCCTTCGCGGGTGACTTCCACTTTGAACCACTCGGAAAGCGCGTTCGTGCACTTCGCGCCCACGCCATGCAAACCGCCGGAATATTTGTAAGCGCCTTGGCCGAACTTTCCCCCCGCATGCAAATTGGTGAGCACCAGCTCGACAGCCGGCATTTTCCATTTTGGCTTTCCGTGCTCGTCGGGAGGGCCGGTGGATACATCCACCGGAATGCCGCGCCCGTTATCTTTCACCGTAACGGAGCCATCGACGTGAACGGCAACGTCGATTTTGTCGCAAAAGCCGGCGAGATGTTCGTCGATCGAATTATCGAGAACTTCAAAAACCATGTGATGCAACCCGCGCTCATCCGGGTCGCCGATGTACATTCCCGGCCGCTTTCGCACCGCTTCGAGCCCCTCGAGTTTGTCGATCTGCGCCGCGTCGTATTTTTGGTTTTGGCGAATGCCGGTGGACTTTTCAGAACGCAATTTTTCCACCGGCGTTTCTTCTTGGGCTTGCAGCATAAAGGGCTGTAAAACCAGCCTACAAAAACATAGGCGAAAAAGCGGCCTGCAACAACTAATATCTCGCCGCCCAGAAAAGTTTCCAGCCGCTAGGAGTTGAGAGCCCCCAAACCCAAAAGCCCACAATGTTGTGGTTTGGAGGTGGTCTCGGGGTGAAGCTGAAAAATGCTTCTTGCCAGGCCTTGACCGAGCCCGCCGCGAACTCGAAAATCACTTCCGAACAGATGCGATTTCAAACCCTATATGAAGCGCGGTGGATCGTTACGATTCTCGCACTTTTTGCCATTGCAAGCTGGTTTCTGATGCCGTGGTTAACGCTTTTCTTTGCGCTCTTTATTGCTTACACGTTCGCATTTTTTCGAGACCCGGATCGCGCGGTGCCGGCAGATGAAAATGCAGTCGTGGCCGCGGCCGACGGCGTGGTGGCGGATATTATCGATGTTGACGAACCGGAAGTGCTCAAAACAAAAACGCGCCGCGTCGGAATCTTCCTTTCTGTTTTCGACGTGCACACAAACCGCGCGCCGATTGATGGCCGCGTCAGTTTTCGACAACATCGACATGGACTTTGTCTCGATGCGCGGCATCGCGATTGTCCGGAAAAAAATGAATCGATGACGTGGGCGTTCGTGAATCCGCGGGCAACCATCGTGGTGCGGCAACTGACCGGCGCGATCGCAAGAAGAATCATCGCGTGGTCGAACGTGGGAGATGAATTGAAAAAGGGCGAGCGCTTCGGCATGATTCGCTTCGGCTCGCGCACGGAAGTATATTTGCCGCTCGACGCCACGGTGGTGGTGAAGGTCGGCGATCGTGTGGCCGGTGGTGCGAGCGTAATTGCGCGATTGCCCTGATAAATGAGCGAGCCAAATCCCAAGATTTATTTGCTGCCGAATTTAATGACGGCCGGCAATCTGTTTTGCGGCTTTACCGCCACGCTAAAAATCTTGGAAGGTGCGCTGCTGCAAGTATCGAACCCCGATGCGGCCGGCGATCTCTTTCACGCCGCCATTTGGTTTATTCTCGGCGCCTGTTTTTTCGACTTGCTCGATGGCCGTCTCGCCCGCCTCGGCGGGCACGAAAGTATATTTGGCCGCGAGTTTGATTCATTGGCCGATATCGTCTCCTTCGGCCTCGCGCCCGCGCTCATGGTTTATCGGATCGTTTTGCAGGAATTTCCGCGCGCCTGCTGGATCATTGCTTTCATTTACCTCGCATGCGGCGCGTTGCGTCTGGCGCGCTTTAACTCGGTCGCCGCCAATGGCGACGCCGCTGGATCGAACAGTGAAAAAAACTTTACCGGCTTCCCGATTCCAGCGGCCGCCGGTCTTATCGCATCCATCACTCTTTTTTTGCTCTGGCTGGCCGAAGGTGAACATCATCTCGG
>CATPCN010000756.1 GCA_955652855.1 uncultured Chthoniobacterales bacterium
AACGTGGCCCGGGCGCCGCGTCGGGCCACGTTGTGTTCAGCGCGGAAGAAGCTGTGGCGCGCTCCGATCGAGGCGAAAAAGTGGTGCTGGCGCGCATCGAAACTTCGCCGGAAGACTTGCGCGGCATGATCGCGGCGGAAGGAATTCTCACTTCGCGCGGCGGCGTTTCATCGCACGCTGCGCTCGTTGCGCGACAGATGGGAAAGGTCTGTGTCTGCGGCGCGTCCGGCGTGCTGATCGATTATGCGAAGCGCACATTGAGCGCGAACGGTACCACCTTGAAACAAGGCGATTTCATTTCGATCGACGGAACGGCGGGCGAAGTTTTCGCGGGCGAAGTCACGACCGCACCATCCGAAATCGTGCAAGTGCTGGTCGATCGCTCGCTGGATGCGAAAAAAAGCGCGACCTATCGGCAATACGCAAAGCTCATGACATGGGTGGACAGCCTGCGCCGGCTCGGCGTCCGAACGAATGCAGACACGCCCGAGCAGGTGAAAAATGCGGTCGCGTTCGGCGCGGAAGGGATCGGCCTTTGTCGCACCGAGCATATGTTTTTCGAAGGTGATCGGATCGACTCAATGCGCGAGATGATCCTCGCCGGCAGCAAAGAAGAACGCGGGCGCGCGCTGGCCAAATTGCTGCCGTATCAGCGGGAAGATTTCATCGGCATCTTCACCGCGCTCGATGGATTGCCCGCCACCATCCGTTTTCTCGATCCACCGTTGCATGAATTTCTTCCGCACGATCATGCGCAACAGCTCGAGCTCGCGCTAAAACTTAATATCGATGTTGAACACATTTCGCGACGAGTTCGCGAACTGCACGAATTCAATCCGATGCTCGGCCATCGCGGCTGCCGGCTCGGCATCGTTTATCCGGAGATTTCCGAAATGCAGGCGCGCGCCGTTTTCGAAGCTGCGGCCGCCGTGCAGAAAAAGAAAATTAAAGTGCGACCGGAAATCATGATCCCGCTCGTCGGTTTTCCGCGCGAACTGAAATTGCAGATCGACATTGTGCATCGCGTCGCGGACGAAGTCGCAAAAGAAAAGAAAACGAAGTTCGGTTATCTCGTTGGCACAATGATCGAGATTCCGCGCGCTGCCTTGGTCGCGGACGAGATCGCGCGCGACGCGCAGTTCTTCAGCTTCGGCACGAACGATCTTACGCAGACGACGCTTGGCATGAGTCGCGATGATTCCGGAAGCTTTTTGCCTGCCTATGCCGAGCTCGATATTATCGATGTAAACCCGTTCGCTTCGATCGATCGCAAAGGCGTGGGGCGTTTAATGGAAATCACGTGCAATCTTGGCCGTAAGACGCGACCCGACATCAAGCTCGGTATTTGTGGCGAACACGGCGGCGAACCGGCGAGCGTGAAGTTTTGTCATCGACTCGGATTGGATTACGTAAGCTGCAGTCCATTTCGCGTGCCAATCGCGCGACTCGCCGCCGCGCAGGCTGCGCTAGAAGAGAGCGCGCCGACTCGTTAGGCCGTTCGATTTCGTGGCGCAAGTGCCAGCGCTATCATGAGCCACGCCGTTGGAATCAATTGAATGAGGAGGCGCGGCAGTGAGCTTTCGATGTGCCCGATATAATCGGGCCAAGCGCTGAAAAGATAAGTCGAGCAGTAAAGAGCAAGTGGTGCCGCCATGAACCCGAAAAGCATAGCCGCGCGCCGGATTTGACCGCGAGTCGCCGCCGCGACCAATGCCAGGAGCACAATCAACCAGAACAAACTCCAATGACTGGCGATGCTCATTTCCTCAACGAGTTCGCGAAACACCGGCGCGATGCGATCAAGATGCGATCGAAACGCCGTGAAGCTTACCGGCACAAAATCGAGAGACGCGGGAGCGTGCATGACTTGAAGATAAAATCGAAATCCGAGAGCAAGCGCGGCGCCGGGTACGAATGAAGCGATCGCGCAAAAAAGTCCGCGACGTTTCCAAATCGCTTGCGCGCCAAAGATTCCAACAACAAGCCATAGAATAATGCCTTCCCGTTTGATCCATGGCAAAACCGAATTGAATGCGACAAAAAGAGCGAACGATGAGCCGGCGTTTTTTTGACTAGAACAATGAGCGAGTAAATCGCGCCGAGATAAAAGAACCCGAGCGGTACATCGACATAACCAACAACGATCCCGCCCGGGCCGCCATAAATCCACGGAACAAAAAGAAAAAGCGCCGCAACGAGCAAACCGATCCAACGTTTGCCGGTGAACGCAAAAGCAGCGCGCGCCAGAAGAACCATTCCCGCGCCGTAAAAAATCGAGAAGATGAGTTTGATCCAGTACTGATTCGGCTCGCCCATCCAGAGGTAGAGCCACATTTCATTCATCGGCAAAAACAGCGGATACTCCGGATGACTGAATCCCCGCGCGACATCGGCGAAGTAGGCGGCGGGCAATATTCCGCCGTTCAATCAGGCAAATCGCGCTTTCAGTTCCCAAATAAGCAAACCGTCCCAGCCAAGCGTGTGACGAAGTGATAGAAAAAATACGACCGCGATCTCGAGGAGAATCAGACCAGCGAGCGCGTACTCGATTTCAGATTTGGGCAAAGCCAACCTCGAAGTCATGGAGCGGCGACGCATCCGCACGACACCGGAAATTGCGAGCGCGAGACAAATCAGCGTGACGAAAACTTGCAAGACAAGGCCGCGCGCGAAAAAGCTGACGAGCCATAGCGTGAGGGAGACGACGGCGGTGCCGAAGAACCAGGAGAGCGCTGACAGTTCCAGCCATTCGATTTCGCGCGAGCTGCGTGTCAGCCAAACGGTTGCTGCCGAATCCTGCGGCCAAAATCAAGAAAAGCGCCGCCAAAGCCGCCGGAAGCGAACTCATTTCGCCGCCTCCAATGGAACGATGACGAGTTGTCGACCGATTCGCCAGCCGCGCGAAAAAGTCGCCGGCGGCTCGATCC
>CATPCN010000757.1 GCA_955652855.1 uncultured Chthoniobacterales bacterium
ACGACCACAACTGGGTAAATATATTTTTAGCGGGGACGGCAGGGAGTGTGCCAATCGTAACTTTTTGTTTGGCAAGTGTCGTAGCTTCGACTTTATTTTGCTCCGTCCAGGCATCAGTCGCTGGGGCCGGACCCCCAAATGGCACTTCTTGAGTGCGAACGGTCATTATATCTTGATACGGAGTTTCTTCGTATGTGGTAACTACTGGGCCAGGAAGGCGTTCGTAGACTCGAATCAAAATAATAAACAGAGCGTCAAGAATTGAATCGCTTTCGATGTGCTCGAACCTCTCGAGTTTATGCTCCGTTAAAGTTAGAATGAGCTGACCAAGAGGGAGAATGTCGATGTTCGCGCCTAAATCTGAGAGGTTAATTTTCGTCCCGTTGAAGACAGGATCAATATCGCCTATCGTAGGTTCAATGGCCTCCCCACGTAAATGGACTGTAGTTCGCGTTACTTTAGGATAATCACGATCCGTGTAAGGCCACTCAACGGTATAGTTGTAGTCGTCTTCATTGGAACGCTCGTTCATGTAGAACAAATAATGCCATCCAGGCATGTTCGGAATAGGTTCGCTTGTGGCAAAAAAATAATTACTGAACTTCGCGGCATCAACGCCGGTATACTGATCGCCCTTTTGAGGATACTGGAAGTTTCCGTGTCTGGTGTCTACCCTGACCGAAAGAATACGATCGGTTAGATTCGGGCTGGGGAACTTATGAACAAACGGCATCCCCGGCGGTTGATTCTGGGGGCCGTATAACTTAGCGTTCGGGTCTTTCGGTGTTGCCACGCGCTATCCTAACACGCAAATCTAGCGGCGGCAACTCCGGCAACTCCGGCAACTGCCAATCTGAGAACTCTTTAGGTTTACGGCGCTTGCCTTTAACCCTTCGGTCCCGCCATGGTCTTCGCCGGTCGCTCATCTTACATCTACAACCAACACGGCCATAGGAACATAATACGGGTGCACTTTGAAATAGTCTTTCGGGAGCCATACATCCCTACCGTCGAACAACAATCCGTGGCTGATGACAACGTAATGGCCGTAGTATTTTTTGCCTTTGCGCTCTCTTTTTGAGTTGCCTAGGCTGAGGATTCCTTCGTCGGTTTCAAACTTGATGTTGCGTTTCACGCAGAGTTTAAGACCGAATCGGCGGGCGGCCCGAATAACTTCTGAACAATACATACCAGTTTTAAGAGGATCATTGCCTTCTTTTTCGGCTGCCTTTCGGGCTGTATCGTAGTCGGCTAGCCAGGAGGCCAACGCCACGATGCCGCAGTCGCTGTTCGTTCGCCCGTCTACCAGGGTTAGCAGAGGAACGGGTTTTAGCATAGGCCATAATTTACTGGCCTGGGCTGAGCGAGTCAAACGGAATCCATGCCCTCATTGCCCTCGCACCAGCGCCAGGTCCCATCTATATCCACCCCGGGCGTCAGATTGAGTAGCGCGCAGAGATCGGGGTTTAGGTCAAGTTGAGAACCGTTATGAGCGGCCTGGTACGATCTCGGGGGCATCGTGTCCTTCACTCTGGCATATGCGCCGTAATCGCCGACTTCGACGTAGACAATCTTCATGTGTGCGGCGTCGACACTTCCCCATTTGTCGCGCATATCGTCTGGTATTACCGCCACGCTAGGGCCGCTGCCTTCGGATGTGTCGTCACCCCAGAATCCAACCGCGTTGTCCCCTACCTTGAAGCAGGCGTGGTCAGTGCCGCCATGGGCTTTGCACCGGCGGAAGGCCGCGACATCCGCGGCGTCTGCAAAAGTAGTCATCTTCACTTCTTCTCCTCTGTTTTTGTGGTCTTTCCGACCACGGTTTCAATCGTCGACTTAACCTCGGATTCAAGGTTACTATTAATCTTCCAACCAAAAAACGAGAGCGCACCGATCAGGCTAGCGACTACCAGGGTTATCGTGTAGAAAACCGAGGTTGTGATCGTAGCGAACGCGGCGATACTATGCTCAGGCAGGGTGTAGAGATACCGCGTCGCGATCAGCCAGACAAAAATCATTACGCAGATGCTGAAGATCGATAAAGACAACCGCTTCCACGAGCGTTTGTATAACATCGGAGGTACGACAGGAAGCGCAGGTCCCGGCAGCACGGGAGGCGCTGGGATTGGGTTTTCGTGGTCTGAAGCGCCCATAAGTTTTGTTACAATGTCGCCTTGGTTCACGGCGCCTTTTTCTTGAACAGCCCTACTAGGAAGGAGAATATCGCGGTCAGGATCATCATGACGAACTTGAGCGCCGCCGCGAAAGCGGGGTTCGCGAACGACAGCCCCCAGAGAATGAGCATAAGTACCACAACCACGGCCGCCAGTATCAGCAGGTTGGTCGACAAAATCTTGAAGCCCAGCACGAACGAGCCCAGGCCAAAAAATTTATGGGCCAGCTTATGCTCTTCCTCGTAGTGGGCAGCAGCAGCAGCGTTTGTCTGAGAGGTTTTATGCTCCGTGTCGATTTGTTTAGAGAGCAGTTTGTTGTCTAAATCTGTAGTCGCGGCATGCTGACTGGCCTTCTGTGCGGCCTGCTGTGCGTTGGCCAACGCTGTCTTGGCCTGAGCTTCGCTGGCTTTCGTGGCCGCCAGTTC
>CATPCN010000758.1 GCA_955652855.1 uncultured Chthoniobacterales bacterium
TGCCCGACTATTTCGTAGCAACGTTCGCCTTCGGATGGCCGACTGACGTTTCTTTGCAACTCGCCCTTGGGGTCTTGCGTCTCGATCACGTTGCCAGTTCCATCGTAAACGCGAATCACAGCGTCATGTGAGCGGCTGAAAAACTTTGCGTAGCCAACTGCATTGCTGATTGCGTTTGGTTCGGCATACCACAGGCGGCCGTATGGCAGTATATCGGAGATTATTGCTGCGATTGCGGCTTTAATGGCCGAATGCTTATGGAACGATGATTATCTTATCGGTCCATGGATCTTTTGCTTTGCTTCAGGGTGGGTAGCCGCTTACGTCGATGTATCTTCCCTTCGTATCGAAGGGGCTGAAGACGTATCCGGGCTTGCCAGGCACCGCTTTAGCCGTTGGAAACATGGGTTCGGTGGAGGAGGAAGTGAGCGGAGATGGCGAGGAGCTTGGTTTTACTTGTGAGCTGCTCTTCGTTGTGCTTGATGCTCCACCGCGTCTTCTGATCGTCGCCGCTGCCGCAGATTTTCTGAGCGGCACCAAGCGCACGGAAACCGGATTTGGATAAAGAGAGTTGTATGCACCACTGACGGCGTCGACCGCTACCCCAATAGGCCCTCCTACAACAAACCCCACATTACCCGCCATGGCAGCTCCACCGGTTGCGGATACTTTGCTTTCAACGTTTAGGGTCTGGGGAACATACCGAGCTTTGCTTACTGTAACCGTAAAATTGTCCCCACGACTCTTCACAAACGTCGTGGGGGTGACACCTTTTTCTCCTGAGGAAAGTACAACGTTTGCTCCCGGTGGCTCGCTCAACACTGTAAGCGTTTCATGAGAGCCTCGGGTGATGGTGGCGCAGGACGTGAAAAGGACGACTGGTAGGCACAGCAAAACGCTCTTCATCAATCGCGGCATAATAGTCGAATTGGAAAAAACATATCGGATTTTGGTAGTGTTCCAATCAGCTGGCAAATTTTCGTGTAGCGGTATTTCTTCCAGCCACTTTGCAGGCGCGTACGCATTAAATCAGCGATGGAACCAAAAATCTCCGCTACTGGCCACTGCGTGCTCGTGCGTCTCAATCACGTTGCCAGCTTGATCGAACACGCGGATCACAGCATCATGAAAAACGCTCTGTCGCTATTCATCGAGCCTCGACTGACACTTCGGTCGCCTTGATTATGGCGAAAACGGCATCACCCTTTTTGAGATTCATCCGCTTCACTGAGCCGGTTGTAATGATCGAAGTCACCGGTCCGGCGGCCGTATTGATGACGATTTCCGAGACAACTTTGTCGGATACAATTTGTTCAATCGTCCCGGGCAAGCGATTACGAATGCTCGTGCTCATGACATTGCGGGGTTATTTAACGTCAGCCACGGCTCCGGCAGGCGCAAGTAGTTGCCCCGTGCTTCACCATTCTTTGAAATCGCCCTTGTGCTCGTGCGTCTCAATCACGTTGCCGGTCTCATCGTAAACGCGAATCACGGCATCATGCGAACGGCTGTAAAACTTTGCGTAGTTGATTGCATTGCTGACTGCGTTTGGCTCGCCGTACCAAAGCCGACCGAATGGCAGCGTGTCGGAAATTAGATCGACGCCGCGATGATCTTTGCGCGGTTGTTGGCAATTCGATGAGGGCGTTCGAGTTAATCGCGTTCGCCAGTACGAGGATGAAACGCGGCCGCGTCATTTCTCCCCTCGTGCCTCTCGTTCTATTGAATTCAGTAGAACGGTAGCGCGCTCGAAAGTGTTGTGCGCGCGCGCAACAAACCGAGAATCGCGCGCGAACGATTTTCAACTCGCGGTCCTGACCCTGCCAGCGCGCTCCGACGATTCTGCGGGCATTTACGGCGCGGGAAAGGGCATTCTGTTATGCGGTCGGGTTATGCTTTGACTGCCTCGTATATGCCGTTCCACGAGCGAAACTGCACGCCGAGGATTCGAACTGACGCTTTCGAAAAGCGCGAATCATCACTTGATTTCGCCTCGCGCAAGTCGGCGAAGCGCGTCCACTTTCCGTTGTCTCTCTACTTCTCTCGCGGACGATTCCAATGCCACCTTCTCGATCTTCTTTTCTGACCACGGCGCTCGTCGTTTCTTCGCTCTCCCGGCAGTAGCAATGCGATCACGCCGGTAAGCCTTCGCATCGTACAGTGAGCGCAACCATTTCACTTCGCCATGCGGGAATCCGTCTTTGCGCCAACGCGCAAACAGCGCGCGCAATTCTCGCTTTGTTGCTGGGCACTTGCTGAAAAGCGGCGCGAAATACGGATTGCTGAGCACGAGCCATTCAAACCTCTCTAAAGCGCGGTCTAGGTGCTCCTTCTGGCGTGTGATGAACTTCACCGCTGCGTTGAATAGCACGTTGCCATTCGCGTTGAGCGGCAACTTTTCCGCGAGCGCGGTTTCCTTTTCCGCGTTGCGATACGCTGCGGCCACCCTGTGGCGGTACTCGGCAACCCTCGCACGAGCCTTGTAGAGATTGTCGAGGAAATCGAACGCTTGCCGGACTAACGAATTCCAGTGAAATTCCAATTTGCTATCGAGCGGGAATGGTCGCCGCAACGAGTACAGCATCCGCGCAGTTTCAATCACTTGCGCAACCGGGTAGTCTTTGAACTCGCGGAAAAGACGCGCCGGCGCTTGCTCCGCGCGCTTGCGCTTGCGCTTGCTCATTGGTCTGTCACGTCCGGCAGCCGTTGCATGGCCGCGCGCTTGTCGTCAGTCGTTAGGTGCGTGTATTGACGACTGATTGCGGCGCTGTCGTGACCTATGAGCTCGCGCGCCATGAAGTCGGAGACGCCCGCAGCTTTGAGCATCGTCACTGCACTGTGGCGCAAACTGTGAAACGAAATCTCGCTCGCCTTACGTGTTCCGGTGCGGCCTTTTCCGGTGCTCCGGTGTCCGCGCGGTAGTGGCGCGGCCAGGCCAGCTTCAACGAGGATTTCTCTGAACTGATTTGATAATGAACTGGTGCGCTTTGCGCTCGCCGCATTCGGAAAGATGAAAGCGTTGGGATTGTCGCTTCCCGGCAATGATGCCAAGTAATCGGCGAGCGGTTGCACCAGCGGGAGCACGATGCGTCGGCCGGTCTTGCGCGCTGTGAGCGCGACCTCGCCGGTATCCAGATCGATCGCCCGCCACGTCAATTTTGCGAGATCGCCGAGCCGCTGGCCGAGATACAACCCGAAGAGCACCAAGCCGCGCCACTCTGTGTCGCACGCTTTCAGAATCCGCTTAATCTCGGTGAGCGTGAACGGTCGTCGCTTGCTCTCTTTACTCGTTTTGAGAATCGGCACACGCGCACCTGGATTGATCGTGAGCAGGCCCTGACGGACCGCTTCGCCAAAGCAGACCCGCAAAACTTTCAAACTCAGATTGGCGGTTGATCGTGAGCGGATCCGCGCTTCGCGATCGCGAAACCGCGCGATGTCGGCCGCTTGCAAAGTGGCAAGATCGCGCTTCGCCTTCGCGTCGCCGAGAAATCCGGTGAAATATTCGATAATTGGCTTGTATCTGTCGCGTGTCGCTTCGCCTGTTTCGATTGCTTTGGCTTGCAGCCACGTTTCGCACCACGATTTGATCGACGCGCTCGGCAACGCTTCGGCGTTCGCGGCCATGAGAACGTCGCTCACCCCTTGAGCAATGATGGCGCGCGCGCTGTCCTCGTTCAGCTTTCCGTTGCGCGCTTTCAGTGCGGCCTTGTGCCAAGCGCGGCAGATTTCAAGTGCCTGTTTTTTGTCCTTTGTTTTCGTGGAGCGAAAGACGCGCTTGCTCGCGTGCGTCTCTGGGTTGAAGATTGAGAATGCGCAAAACCAAAA
>CATPCN010000759.1 GCA_955652855.1 uncultured Chthoniobacterales bacterium
AAAGAGATCGTGCGCGATCTCGATTTTATCGTCGCAACAAAAGAGCCGGCGGCAGTTTCGAAAAGTTTCATCGATCACTCGCTCGTGGAGTCGGTGCTGGCGCAAGGCCCGACGAAATCGAGCGTACGATTGCGCTCGGGAATTCAATGTGACCTGCGCGTGGTGAGTGGAGCCGAATATCCGTTCGCGCTCAATTATTTTACCGGTAGCAAAGAGCACAACATCGAGATGCGCAGCCGCGCCCTCAAGCGCGGTTGGACATTGAACGAATACAGGCTCGCGCCGCTTCCGCCCGATCCGAAAGCGAAAAAGACAAGATCGACAAGTAAAATTCCAAAGGTCCGCGACGAAACGGAATTATATCGCGCGCTTGATCTCGATTTTATTCCGCCGGAGTTGCGCGAGAATTGCGGCGAGTTTGAAGCGGTTGCCCAGGGAACTTTGCCGCGCTTGATCGAGATAGAAAATTTGCGCGGCACATTTCATTGTCACACCACCGCGAGCGATGGTCATAATTCGCTCGAAGAAATGGCGGCGGAAGCGCAGCGGCTCGGTTTGCAATATCTCGGGATCGCCGATCACAGTCGCAGTTCGGTTCAAGCGCACGGGCTCGATCGCGCGCGGCTCCGCGCACAAGTCAAAGCGATTCGAAAACTGAACGAAAGCTTCAAAGACTTCCGCGTTTTTGCCGGCGTCGAGTGCGACATCTTGCGCGACGGTTCGCTCGATTTTGATGACGAGACGCTGGCGGAGCTTGATTACGTCGTGGCGTCAGTGCATTCGAGCTACAGCATGTCGGAAGCGGACATGACGCGGCGAATCATTCGCGCGATCGGCAATCCTTACGTCACAATGCTCGCGCATCCGACCGGGCGACTCTTGCTCAAGCGCGACGGTTACGCGGTCGACATTCCGGCCGTGCTCGATGCCGCGGCGGCGACAGGAACTTGGATCGAGATAAACGCGGCGCCGAAGCGTCTCGATCTTGATTGGCGCTGGTGGCCGCGCGCGAAAGAAAAGGGAGTGAAATGTGTGATCAATCCCGACGCGCATCGCGTCGAGCGCTTGCAGGAACTTTGGTTCGGCGTCGGCGTGGCGCGCAAAGGTTGGCTGACAAAATCCGATGTCGTGAATTGTTTGCCGCTCGGCAAGATCGACAAGGAACTCGCACGCAAACGCGCTCCGAGTGTTCGTTAGGTTGCGGTCTCGCGTTGCGGCATGAACATGGTGAGACATTTGCACGCGCCGCCGGCTTTCAGAAACTCGCTCATCGGCAGCGCGTGGCATTCATAACCGCGGTCGCGCAATTCTTCGACAAGCGTCGGCGCACCTTCCGGCAACACGATGTCGCGATCCAGCACGACCGCGTTGCACGAAAAGTGAGCGGCTTCCTCGGGCAAGACATCAATTAATTTGCCGACGTGGTCGCGAATCGCGCGCTGACCGTAATCGTCAAACGCGGCCGGAAACCAAACCGCCCCGCCATCGGGCAGCGGACAAAAGCAGGTGTCGAGATGATAAAAGCGCGGATCGACAAGTTCGACGGAAATGACGAGACAACCGAGCCTGTCCGCGACGGCGCGATGCGAATTAATGTCGGAACGAAATTTGTAACCGCAAAAGAGCGCGTCGCCCCCGAAAAGCGCGTCGCCTTCGCCTTCGAAATAAAGGCCCTTCGGAAGCCACAAGATTTCGTAACCGTGCGATTCCATCCAGCGCGCAAAGTGCGGTGCTTCACCGGTGCGTTCCTGGTGGCGAAAATTGCTCGGAATAAAACGGCGACCGACGGTGAGTCCGGCATTCGCTGTGAAAACCATGTCGGGAAGTTTTGGTTGCGGCGGAATCAACTCGATCCGGCAATCCAACTTCGACAATGTTTCGAAGAGACCTTTCCATTGCTGTTGCGCAACCGGGATTTCGGCGCCGCGGGCGCGGCTCATCCATGGATTGATTTCATATTCGATCCCGTAATGATCGGGGGCGCAGAGCAGCAACTGTCGCATGAGCGAAATGATTAACGCGCGCTGTCCGGCGCTTCGTTCGCGAGGCAGGCGATCAGCTCACGCAGGAACGGTTCGATGTCACTAACGAGGCCGAGCGATTGAAAAGTTCCGCGATCGGTCAACTTGCTGACCGCGGCGGGATTGATGTCGACGCAAAGCGTTCTCACCGTAGCCGGCAGTAAATTTTCGACCGCCACGGAGTGCAACATCGTGCCCATCATGAGCGCAATCCTGACGCCGCTGATTTTTTCGCGCATCGCTTTTTGCGCCTCGATCGCATCGGTAATGACTTCGGGAAGCGGGCCATCGTCGCGGATCGATCCGGCGAGGACAAATTCCACTCCATGCCGAATGCAACTGCACATGATGCCGCGCTGAAGCGTGCCGGTCTCGACGGCGCGCGCGATGCTGCCGGCCTGCCGGATCACGTTGATCGCGCGCATATGATTGACATGGCCGTGATCGGTAAATGCGCCGCGATCGAGCTTCACGCCTAACGACGTCCCGAAAAGCGCGTTCTCGATGTCGTAGACGGCGATCGCATTCCCGGCGAACAAAAGATCAACATATCCC
>CATPCN010000760.1 GCA_955652855.1 uncultured Chthoniobacterales bacterium
GGAACGGCGACGGTGTTTCGGGTTCGCCGAAGATCGTGGTCCATCTGAGCGAACAAAAGGCGTACTTTTACAAGGGGAAACGGCTCGTCGGCGAATCGACTGTCTCAACCGGCAAACGGGGATTTGGCACTCCAGTCGGCCATTACCACATCGTGTCCAAAGACAAAAACCACGTCTCAAGCGAATTTGGAGATTACGTTGATGGCGAGGGCACTGTCGTGAAATCCAACGTCGACGCGCGAAAAGATTCGAGACCCCGTGGCACCCATTTCGATGGCGCAAGGATGCCGTACTGCATGCATTTCAACGGCGGCTACGCCATGCACCAGGGTTATGTCCCGCCGTTTGCCGCCTCGCATGGTTGCATCCGAGTGCCCCAAGGAATGGCCGAGCATTTCTTCAACGCCGCGCATGAAGGCACGCCGGTAATCGTGAAGGAGTAGTTCTCGATCTGATGGAATCGGCGCCGTCATCTACAACGCCACCACGACGCAACTGGTGGCAACGAAATTGGAAATGGTTTGTCCCAACCGGTTGTCTCTCGCTCATCGCGATGGGCATCGCTTTTGTGGCCTTGATCGTTGTGGCGGTCTTCGGCGCGATGAAGTCGTCGGATGCATACAAGATCGCAGTCGCGCGCGCGAAAAATGACGAGCGAGTGATTCGCGCGATTGGAAAGCCAATGAGCGAAGGATTATTTCTTTCGGGTAATACGAATGTGAGCGGCGGATCGGGACAAGCGGATCTAGCGGTTCCTATTTCCGGACCGAAAGGGAAGGCAAAGATTTACGCGGTCGCGACCAAGTCCGCGGGCGAGTGGGTTTATTCCAAACTGGTCGTGCGAGTGGAAAGCACTGGCGAAGCGATCGACCTCAACGACGAGTCGACGCCGTAATCGTTAATGTCGATCCGTTTGACTGCGCTCAGGACAAGCCTTAGCCGGGCGGCCAGGCTAGCGCGCGTTTGCCGAGAACGTGCACGTGCAGATGCGGAACGCTTTCGCCCGCGTCAGGCCCGTTGTTGATAACGACGCGATAACCGCTCGTTAGGCCAAGTTTTTCCGCGACTTTGCGCGCGGCGAGCAAGAGTTTTCCGAGCAAAGCTTCATCTGAGTCTTTCGCGTCGGCCAGTCGCGCGATTACGCGCTTCGGCACGATGAGCACATGCACCGGCGCTTGCGGATTAACATCGTGAAACGCGAGCACGTCGTCGTCTTCGAAAACGATCTTGGCCGGAATCTCGCGCTGGATAATTTTTTCAAAGATCGACATAAAACGAAATTCTCGCGGCGCCGCTGATTAGCGGAGGGAGCAGTGCAAGCTCTCGAGCTCGGCGCGCGCGCCTAATTTTTCGCGCACAAAACAAACAATCTCCTCGCGCAACGCGTCGCAGGCGCGCGTCCAGACTTTCGTGCCGCGCAGATGTTTGACGCCCGCTTGCAATCCGCAGAGATGCAGGCTGTCGGTTTTGGTCTCCATGATGGCGCTGATTCGTTTCTCGAGACGATCGAAGAAGGCGAGCTCGTATCCGGCGCCGGCTTCCCGCGCAATCTCGAACAACGAAATGGAAATGGGCGGCGGGATCGGCGTGAAATAGGGAACGATTTCTTTGTAACCGATCACTTTCAAAACATAGCGCACAGTTTGGGAAAGCTGACTGAACGCGACGACCGGCTCGTCATTTCGCAGCCGTAAATAAAACGCGATGCTCTCGGTAATGTGATCGGTCAGCCACCAGCTTGGGTAACCGGCTTGATCGGCCGCGCGCGTGATCGCGGCATGTAACCATTTGCGATCGAATTCGAAGAGCTGACCGGAATCGGAGCGCAGGTAGGGAAACTCTTCTTTAAACGCTACCATGAACCGCTTGCTCCTCTTGAAACAGTTCCCGTTGCAGCGAATCGCGTTTCACTCGACGACCGAGCGCTTGAATGGCATCGACAAATTGATCGACTTCTTCGAACCGCCGATGAACAGAGGCGTAACGCAAATACGCGACCTCATCGATCTCGCGCAATTTTTCCAGGACCTTCGCCCCGATATCCGCCGATGAAACTTCGCGGCCACTCGTTTCAAGTTCGTGCACGATTTCGTCGACGGCTGCTTCAAGCGTGACCAAGCTAATCGAACGTTTTTCGCAGGCCTTCGCGAGGCTGCTCACGAGCTTGCGCCGATCGAACGGTTCATGCGTCCGGTCGCGCTTGATCACGCGCAGATCGGAGCGCTCGATTTGTTCGTATGTCGTAAAACGATAAGCGCACTGCAGGCAAACCCGCCGGCGTCGAATACTGGAACTGTCACGCGACTGGCGGGAATCAATGACTTTGTCGTCGCGGGACCCGCACTTGGGACAACGCATAGTGTCTGGAGAAGATGTAACACACTATTCGTTGTGGCGTCAACGTCGATTGTCCGGGCGAATTGAAAGCGCGTTGCGCAAACCTGCGCGCGGACGACTACGTCGGCGCAGGGGCGGCAACTTTCGCTTTCTTCCCCTTCGGCTTCTTCTCCGCGAATTCGAAACCGACTTTGCCGTTCTCGAGTTTCAAATGCGCGGAGAACGCGCGGCCTTTTTTCGAGATAAACTTCGGCAGCAGATCGGTTTTGCCGTTTGTAATTAATTTCTGGATCTGCTCCTTCTGAATTTCGCGCTGCAAAATGACTTTGCTCACACGGAAGGTGCACGTTTTCGTCGCAGCGACCGCGTGCTCGCAAGCGTAGGCATTGTCGAGCGCGTAAACCTGGCCCTTCTGACAAATTGGACACAGACCAAGCGCCTCGTGCCGCGCCGGTTCGATTGTCACTGCTGCGCCATTCGCACCCTCGCCGAAGTCAAATTGTTGTTTAAAATCTTCGCCGAGTTTAACGATGGCGCTGAACGGACGCCCCATCTTACTGCGAAAACCATCGAACGGGCCGACCTTTCCGGTGGTGAGAAGAGTTTCAATTTCAGTCGGACCAAATA
>CATPCN010000761.1 GCA_955652855.1 uncultured Chthoniobacterales bacterium
AGCATGGATTGCCGTTACGCTCTGCGTGGTCGGTCTCGTCGTCTGGCAGGTTTATGTCGCGAAAAATGCGCCACCTGTTCCAGCCGCGCTTCCGAAGCCATCTCCGACCGCCTCCACCATAGCGACAGTTAGTCCGTCGCCGGCGCTCGTCGCTGCGCCGTCGCCAAGCGTCGCGCCGGAAAGCATCGGCGCGAAGTTCGACGAGAAGATCGAGACGCTTCGCAATGCCGATGAGGAAGTGCGCCTAACGAATCGCGGCGGCGCGATTAGCGAAATCGTTTTGTTGAATCACACCGGCGAAAATGGGGAGCGCCTCGTTCTCAATTCACGGCAGCGAACTCCCATTGCCGCTATTCTTGAGCAGCCGGCAACTCCGTCGCTGCTTGAGTTCGCGATGGCAAAGCAGGCGGACGGCAGTGTTCAATTTGAGCGAACGACACCTGATCGCATCAACGTGAAGAAAAAGTTCAGGCTCGCGCCTGACTCCACTCAAAAGGACAACTACGTCATCGAATTCGATGTCGATTTTCGAAACGACGGGCCGCAGCCGTACACGAATCCTGGTTACTATATTGCGCTCGGATCAGCGCAGCCGCTGCATGCGAATGATTACCCGAGTTACACGCAGCTCGGGTGGTGCGTTGTAGGCAAGGCGAAATTTATCGATGTAAGTTGGTTTGCCGAGCAGAACAGCTTCTTCGGTTTACAAAAACGGCCCGCGCGCGACACCTACGACGAAAAAGTTTCTGGCGCGGAATGGGTGGGAGTGAGCGATCAATTTTTCACGACATTGCTCACGCCGCTCAACGCGCAGGCCACGAGTGTTTGGGGCGGGCGGAGATTTGAAATCAAATTTGGAGAAGCGCAAACGATGTTTGGTTTGGAAGGCGCGATGGGCATGCCGGGATTTCAATTGAAGCCCGGCGAAATCTCCACCCTACACTTCCAGCTTTACGGCGGGCCAAAACTTTATCATCGGCTCTCTGAGCTTACCCACGACGAAGCCGAAATCATGAACTTCGGCATCTTCAAGCTGATTTCGCAGGCGCTGCTCAATCTGCTGAACCTGCTGCATCAATATTTGGGCAACTACGCTGCCGCCATTTTTGCTTTGACCACCATCGTGAAACTGACCTTGTGGCCGCTGCAGAATAAAGCGAACCGCTCGATGCGCCGCATGTCCGCGCTTTCGCCCAAGATGCAGGAGATCAAAGAAAAATATAAGGACGATCCCACCCGCATGAATCAGGAGGTGATGAAGCTTTACAAGGAATATGGGATCAATCCGGTGAGCGGTTGTCTGCCCATGTTCATCCAAATTCCGATCTTCTTCGGCCTCTTCACCATGCTTCGACAAGCGGTCGAATTGCGAAATGCGACGTTCTTCTGGTGCCACGATCTCTCGCAGCCGGACACCATTGGCCATTTTCCAATCGTCGGATGGCCCATTAATATTTTGCCGCTCCTCATGGCGCTGACGAATGTTTGGATGATGCGCATCACGCCCAAGACCGGCGACGCTACTCAACAACGGGTCATGATGTTCACCCCGATTATTTTTGTCGTTTTCTGCTACAATTTCGCGGCAGCGCTGGCATTGTATTACACGACGCAGAATTTGTTCACGATCTTGCAGCTTTATCAGAACCGGAAACAGCCGATGCCGGTTTTGGAAAAAACTGCCGTGGCAAATAAACGCGCGCGCAAAGGACGATGATGACACCCAAGGAATCACTCGACACCATCCTCGGCTATCTCGGTTTCGTCGTGCAAATCGAAGAGACACAAAGCGAGGGCGGCAATGCCACGCTGCAAATTTACACCGAGGAAAGCCGCCGCTTGATCGGACGCGACGGCGAGACGCTAGACGCAATTCAGTTTTTGCTTAATCGGCTCATTCAATCGCAACAGAAAGACGCGCCGAAAGTCATCGTCGATTGTGAAATGTATCGCTCCATGCGCGAAGACCGCATCGTACAACGCGTGCGCGAACTCGCCGAGCGCGTTCGCGTCACCGGCCGTTCACTGCAGCTTGAGCCGATGAATTCGTACGAGCGACGCATCGTGCACAATGCGTTTAAAGACGATCCGGATGTTGCTACGTGGAGCCCCGACGATTCCGCGCGCATCAAACAGATCACGTTGCTCAAGCGTCAGCCGAAGAAAGAAACCGCCGCTCAAGAGTAGTTGTCGATCTTGTTGTAGCGGCGCTCTATGAGCGCCGAACCTAATAAAATCCGGCGGTCATAGACCGCCGCTACAGATCCGGACGAAAACGCGCGGCCTCTTTCGCCGCTCCTGACTTCACTTCCGGTCGCCAACGAAACTTTTGTAGCAGCGGATTCGATTTGCCTTCGACCGCGTCGGCAATGATTTCGCCCAGCACCGGCGCAAACTTAAAACCGTGTCCGCTGTCGCCGGTCGCGATGATTAATCCGGGGCGTTCAGGATCCGGCGCGATCCAAAAATGCCCGTCGTTCGTGTCGCAATAAAAACATCGGCGGCTGTAAACGATCGGCGCATCCGTCAGTGCTGGAATTGTTGAGGATAAAAACTCGCGCAAATTTTCTTCTTCTTCGGATGTCACGGCGCGTTCAGGCGAATCCGGAGACATTTCACGGCCGATTCCGTGATTTGCGATTTTGACCACGCCTTGGTTAAGCGGAAAACCGTAGTAACCGGTGGCTGAAATATCAGCGCCGAAAAAAGGAAACCGTTCAGGCGAAAAAAGGTTTGGCTCGTGCGGCTTGAGATGAAACACCGGATGTCCGGTCGATCGAAAATATTGTTTCGTGAACGGCAACAAATGCGGCGTCCAGGCGCCAACTGCCATGATAACCGTGTCGCCAGCAATCTTATGTCGATCTTCCAGTATGATGCCTTTCACTCGATCGCCGCCTTCATCCAGCGTCGCGAACTTTTGACCTTCGCGTAATTCGACACCGAGCGACCGTGCGCGTGCCAACAGCGTCGCGACCACGCGCCCGCTTTCGGCATAACCCGCGTCCGGATCAAAAAATCCATCGTGATAACGTTCCGCGTTGAAAGCGGGAAATCGTTCGCGCAGCTGGGCCGAATCGATGCGCTCAAATTTGTGCCCGCGCTTTTCGAAAACTTTGCAGCTTTCGTATTCGAAATCGCCAGGCTGCATCTGTCGCGGACGCAGAAACAGAACGCCCGTTTCATTATATAACTCGATGCCGAATTCCCGATTCCATTCGCGCCAGAGTTTGATCGAGCGTTCAGCCAGCGCGGTGTAATCTTCATCCGCGCCGTACGCCGCGCGCACCGCTTTGCTGATGTCGGTGGACGCGGCGAGCGGATGCGGCAGCGGCCCCGGATCGACAAGAATAACTTTATGGCCGCGCTTCTTGAGTTCGATCGCGGCCGTGACGCCGTTAATGCCTGCGCCGACAACGATCGCGATCACGCGCCGAATTCGAAAATGATTTTGCCGCTCCGTTTTCCTTGCGCGGCGTGGGCGACGGCGGCTTTCGCTTCGCTCAGCGGGTACGCTTTTTCCACTTTCATGCGAAGCAATCCGCGCTTCGCCATTTCAAAAAGCGGTCGAAAAGCATCCATGCGCTGTTGCATGTTTGCGCGGTCGTACCATTGATTGATCCAGATGCCGCGAAAGCGCAGATCTTTGAAAATGAGAAGGCCGTTCGGAATTTTCAACGGCTGCAAACTCATCGCGCCGTAGGTCACTAATGTCGATCCTGGCGCGAGCGTGTTCGCCAATCGCAGCGCGCTATCGCCGCCCACCGCATTCAATCCCAAACGAATCGGCGCGCCGGTCGTCGCTGCTTTCACTTCATCGCGAAGATTTTCTCCATCGACAAGAACGACATCGCCGCCTTCGGCTTGAAGTTCTTTCACCAATTCTTCGCGGCGGACGACGTTCACCGTTTTGAAATGGAGCTCACGCGCGATTTGGATCGTGGCGCGCCCGGCCGCGGAGTTCGCCGCATTTTGAAACAACCAATCGCCGCGTTTTAGATCGACATAATCGTGCAGTAATCGCCACGCGGTCATCGGATTAATTTTCAGCATCGCGGCTTGCACCGGTTCGATTTCGGGCGGCGTGGCGACAAGTTCATCTGCGTTCACCGCGATCGCTTCGCGCCACGTTCCTAGATTGTGCGGCAGGATCACTTGCGCACCGATCGCGATGTTTTTTACTATCGATCCAATTTCCGCGACGATGCCGGCGCCTTCGAACCCCGGTGTCGCCGGCAAAGTTGGGCGCACGGGATATTTTCCTTCGATCGCGTTCAAGTCCGCCGGATTAATCGGCGCCGCGCGCATGACGACGACCGCTTCGTTCGGCGCCGGCGTCGGCCAAGGCTGCTCTTCGATACGCAACACCTCGCTCGGATTTCCGTGTGTTTCGTAAACAACTGCGCTTATGTTTTTCGTCATGTCGCCGGCGGAGCATCCTACATCGAACGCTTCGGCCAGCAATCTGCAAACGGGCGCGCGCCTCGCGCTCATCGGGATGATCGTGAATGTTGCGTTCGCGATCATTAAGACCACCGCAGGTGTTTTTGGAAATTCTTACGCGCTCATCGCCGACGGAATTGAATCCGTGCTCGATGTCGCGGGCTCGATCGTCATCTGGGGCGGGCTCCGTTTCGCGGCGCGGCCGCCGGACGAAACGCATCCTTATGGTCATGGCAAAGCGGAACCCCTCACGGCGATATTTGTCGCACTCGGCGTTCTCGTTGCCGCGATCGTCCTCGCTGCGCAAAGCACGCGGACAATTTTTTTGCCGCATCGCGCGCCCGCGCCCTTCACTTTGGCGGTGCTTCTCATGGTCGTGATCGTGAAAGAAACGCTCTTTCGTTATGTCGTACGGTTCGGCCGCTCCATCGAAAGCATCGCCGTCGAAGCCGACGCGTGGCGTCATCGCGCCGATGTGATTACGTCCGTGGCGGCCTTTGTTGGAATCTCGATTGCTTTGATCGGCGGTGAAAAATGGCGAGGCGCCGATAATTGGGCCGCCATTTTTGTTTGCCTTGTTATCGCCACCATCGGCGTCCGTCTGCTCGGCCCTGCGCTCCACGATATTCTCGATACTGCGCCGCGCGGCGGGATTAACGAGTCGGTGCGCAAAGCGGCGGAATCGGTTCCGGGAGTAACCGAGATCGACAAATGTCTCGTACGTAAAATGGGTTTGGAATTTTATGTCGATCTTCATGTGAAGGTTGATGGAAGTATTTCTGTGCGCGACGGGCATGACATCGCGCATCGAGTGAAGGACGCGATTCGTCAGACTGATTCCCGGATAGCTGACGTACTTGTGCACGTCGAACCGGCGGAAATCGCTCGTTAGGCCGCGTCAAAGAACCCGCACGAGCAAATCGAGCGCGGTCGTGAGTGCGGCGCGTGAACGTGAGACGCGTTGCGCAAAGGAAATGAGGCGAAAGATCGCGCCTGGATGTCTTGTGAGATAAAACGCTAGCTCTTTGAAATTCGTTCGTTGCCGATTCAAATCGAAAAGCAGATTTGGCGGCATTGGAAAAGGATCGGCTGGCGTGTCGGTGATCGCGCGCAATGAAAGCATCGGCAATCCGCGGGCCGCGCAAGCCTGTGCGATGCATTCCGTCTCCATGTCGATCGCGATTGCGCCGGTCTTGCGCGCGAGCCCGTTCCGGTCTTCAACGCTATCAACTACTGCATCGACCGTGAAAAGTCTTCCGACATGAGTGAAAGATTCCGGCAGAAGTTGCCGCGCCTTGCTCAATAACTGCGGAGAAGAAAAATTTTCTGCGAGCACAAGATCGGCTATGTCGATCTTGTCGGTTGTTCCGCCGGCAAAACCCGCGCTAATCAGAGTCTGATAGTCGCCGCCGGTGAAAAAACCTTCGAGTCGCGATTGACAAATTTTCGCTCCCACGCCGATGTGAAGAATCTCCACGCGCACTTCGCCGATATCACCGCGCATGATCGGCACGCCATTCCGGATCAACTTCTTCGGATCCCGCAGCAATCGCATGAAGGCCGAGCTTTCGGTCGGAAGCGCAAACGTGACTGCGATCATTGCGCGCCGTGCAGTGCGCTCTCGGAGATTCGAATTTGGAGCCGCGTCTTTTCGCCAGGGGAAGCAGTAATTGCTGGTTCTGAGCTTGATGGCACAGTCGGAGCGCTCCTCGCGTTTAGTGGCGCGATTGCGCGCCGGAAATCTGTTTCGCGATCCGACGGCACCTCGACAAACACGCTCAGCGTATTTTCCTCGAGCAATCCTTTCGTGCCCGAACCGCCGCACTGCTCGGCCGCCGCGATCACTTTGTTCACCACACTTTCGCGTTGTCCCGCTTGCGCAG
>CATPCN010000762.1 GCA_955652855.1 uncultured Chthoniobacterales bacterium
GGAAATCCCAGAGAAAAGCATTGCCGTTCTTCCATTTGAAAATCTGAGCGCGAATCAGGAGAACGCATTCTTCACTGACGGCGTGCAGGACGAAATCTTGACCGACCTGGCCAAGATCGCGGACCTGAAAGTGATCAGCCGCACTTCCGTGATGCTCTACAAAAGCGGCAACCCACGCAACCTCCGCGAAATTGGGCAACAACTCGGCGTGGCTCATGTGCTGGAGGGAAGTGTCCAGCGCGCCGCCAACCGAGTCAGGATAACGGCGCAGCTCATTGACGCCCGTACCGACGCGCATCTGTGGGCGCAGACTTACGATCGAGATCTCGCCGATGTCTTCGCGATGCAGAGCGAAATCGCGCAACAAATTGCCGATCAGCTTCGGAGCAAACTTTCGCCAGCGGAGAGAGCGGCGATCGCGGAGCGCCCGACCGCCGACTTAGTAGCCTATGCACTGTACACCGAGGCAAGTGAGCTTTTCGTGTGGGACAATTGGGAGGGCGCGGAAAAAACCCTGGCCCGAAAAGTGGAACTCCTCGACAAGGCTACGCAGCGCGATCCGAGCTTTGCGCTCGCTTATTGCGCCCTCGCGAAAGCGCAAGGCGAACTTTACGAGATGAATGGTGATCGCACGCATCTCGATTTGGCAAAGAAAGCGGTGGACACCGCGTTGCGAATGCGTCCAGACTTCGGCGAGGCGCACCGGGAGCTGGCGTATTACTACTTCTACGCTCGCGATTTTGATCGCGCATACGACGAAGTCACCATCGCTATTCGTACATTACCGAATGATGCTGTGGCGCTTTGGGTCGCGGGCCGCATCGATCGCCACCGAAATCGCTGGGATGATTCGGTCGCCAATTTACAAAAAGCAGCCGAACTCGACCCGCGGAACCCTGAGATCGAATACCACCTCCAACTCAATTATCGTTTGATGCGTCGATACAAAGAGTGGGAACAGCGGCTCGCGAAACACGCTTTGAGCGATCTGCGGCCGGACTTTTGGCGCCAGCTTGCGCTAGCTGAGATCAAGCTGGACAAGGGTGATCCAGTCGCGGCGCAGGCTCTTCTAGCAGAAATGCCGCTGGAGTTTAGTCCGGCTCCAGAGGTGTGGGACACGCGATTTACGACAGCGCTTTACCTGCGAGATTATGATGCAGCGAACCGGGTGATTGCTGCTACTCCCGCGAAGTTCGCCGATGACGTTTTTGGTGGGCAACCTCCGGAGAGCTGGGCTGACGGGCTGATTGCGCGTTTACGGGGTGATAAGCAAAAAGCGCAGGCGGTGTTTGCAGCCGCCCGGACGAGGGTCGACGCGACCTGGGGCGACAAGAGCAAGAATGAGGGCTACTTCGCGCAAGTCGCGAGACTTGATGCGGGGCTTGGCAAGAAAGACGAGGCGATCCGCGAGGCGCGGCGCGCGGTCGATCTCATGCCCATTGCCAAGGACTCTTTCACAGGCCCGGAGCTCGTCACCAACCTGGCGCTGGTTTACGCGTGGACGGGTGAGCGCACCCTCGCGATCGAGCAGCTCAAGATTGTCGCGAAAATCCCGGCCGGTCCTTCATATGGCGATCTTCGCTTTAATCCCGTTTGGGACTCGCTGCGCGGCGATCCGCGCTTCGAAGCCCTTGTCGCGAAAGTTTTTGCGCCTAAGAACAGCACATCGCCGTGAACCCGCGCAAATAAAGACCGCACGATTTTCGATAAGCAAAAAGCTGCTCGGCGATGGTTCCATTCGACTGAGGATTTTTGCCAAGACATCTAAGTCGACATATGAAGACCCAGAACCTAGTTAGTTACCTTCGCATTAATCTCGATAGGAGCCGTGTTCTTCACTAGCATATGCGTTTTCGCGGCAGTGATGCAGCGGAGTCTTCGGACATTGGACATGCTCAAAAGACTCAAATATTCAGCAAATGTACATTGCATACCGCCGAGGCGTGAGCACTTTAGCGGCTCGCTCGCAAATCTATGAAGCACTTACGTTTCGCAATTCTCTCCCTCTCGCTCATCGCCCCCGGCGGGTTCGCGCAAGATTCAAAGACGCCGACTCTCGATGAATTAGTCGCCAAAAATGTCGAAGCAAAAGGTGGCGCGGCTGCTTTGCAATCGCTTCAGTCAGTCCGGTTCAGCGGAAAAATGCTCGTGAACGAAGGTCAGATTGAATTTGGTTACGTTCAGACAAAGAAACGGCCGGGCGCAGTGCGCACCGACGCGACTCTGCAAGAGATGACCGCAGTCCAGGCTTACGACGGGAAAGAAGGTTGGAAGATTTCGCCATTCCAAGGCCGCAAAGATCCGGAAAAATTGTCGGCCGACGACGTGAAGTCGCTCATCGAGGACGCTGAAATCGATGGGCCTCTCGTGGATTGGAAAGCAAAAGGGAGCACGGTGGATTATCTCGGGACGGAAGATGTCGACGGCACGCTTGCTTACAAATTAAAAGTCGTCCGCAAAAACGACGACGTGAATTTCGTTTATCTCGATCCTGATCATTTCCTGGAGATCCGGATACTGACGCAGCGAATTGAACATGGCGCGCAAACGGAAGTGGAAACCGATTTGGGCGATTACGAAAAGATCGGCGGCGTGTTTCTTCCGTTTTCAATCGAGGCGGGCAGCAAAGGTTCGCCGGACAAACAAAAGATCATTATCGAAAAAGCCGACGCTAATGTGCCAGTGGATGACGCCGTGTTCCATTTTCCCGCCACTGCTGCCAAGTAATTCATTTCTCAATACTCATGCGATTCCTAAAATTCGTACTCATTGCGTTGTCGATTGCCGGTGTTGTTTCTGCCGCCGAGCAAGCGCCATTTAATTATGCAACAATCTCCGGTCTTGGCGCGCGCAATATTGGTTCCGCCGCGATGAGCGGCCGTATCTCCGCCATCGCTGGAGCGAAAGAAGCCTCCGGCAAGATCACGCTCTTTGTTGGCGCCGCCAGCGGCGGCGTGTGGAAGTCGGACGACGGTGGAACTCGTTATCGCCCAGTGTTTGACGAACAGCCGGTGCAATCGATCGGTGCGATCGCGCTTGATCCGAAGAACGCGAAAAACGTTTGGGTCGGCACGGGAGAATCGTGGACGCGCAACAGCGTCTCAATTGGTGACGGCATTTATAAGTCGACCGACGGTGGCGAGACTTGGACTCATGCGGGTCTGCCGAATTCGGAGCGCATCTCTAAAATTCTCGTCAGTCCAAAAAACAGCGACACGGTTTACGCCGCCGTGCCCGGAGCTTTGTGGAGCGATTCAGCCGATCGCGGTCTCTACAAAACGACGGATGGCGGCAAGACGTGGAAGCAAATCCTGAAAGGCGCGAATCTTTCCACGGGCTGCACTTCAATTGCATTCGATCCGACCAATCCAGAGACAATGTTCGCGAGCCTCTGGGATTTCCGTCGGACAGGTTGGGAATACCGCTCCGGCGGGAACGGCCCGGACAAATCTTCCGGCAGCGGCTTATTCCGTTCGAATGACGGCGGAGCGACTTGGACGGAGATCACGCCGGAGAATAATAAAGGCTTTTCGAAAAAGCCCTACGGCCGTCTCGCGGTCGCGATCGCTCCGTCGAATGCGAAACGCATTTATGCGTTTGTCGAATCACCGGAAAGCGCGCTTTTCGTTTCCGACGATGGAGGCATGACATGGGACAAGCGCGACAAAAGTAGTTGGATGGTGTGGCGCCCGTTCTACTTCGCCAATCTTATTGTCGATCCAAAAAATCCTGACCGCGTCTTCAAGACGGACGGCGCGCTCATTCTCAGCGAAGATGCGGGCAAAAGTTTTGCTACGATTGGTGGATTCGTCGGGATGCACGGCGACGTGCACGATGTTTGGATCGATCCCACCAATCCGCAGATTGTCTTCGCCGGCGACGACGGCGGCATGTGGTATTCCTACAACGGCGGCGCCAAATGGTGGAAAGGCGAGAACCTACCCGTCTCGCAATTTTATCACGTTAGCGTCGACGACAACGATCCTTATCGCGTCTACGGCGGTTTGCAGGACAACAGTTCGTGGGTCGGCGATTCGCAATATCCCGGCGGCATTACGAATTCGCGCTGGGAAAACATGTATAACGGCGACGGCTTTTGGACGTTTCAAGATCCGGCAGATCCCGATTACGTCTACGCGGAATTCCAGGGCGGCATAATCGGCCGCGTGAATCGCTACACGCACGAAGCACGCACCATCCAACCAACGCCTAATTACAAAGAGAAGCTGCGTTACAATTGGAATACGCCCATCGCATTATCGCCGAATGAAAAAGGAACGATTTATGTCGGCGCGCAGTTTTTATTTCGCTCGCGAGATCACGGCCAGACGTGGGACCGCATTTCGCCCGATCTCACGGCAAACGATCCAGAAAAACAAAAGCAGGAACAATCGGGCGGCGTCACGATCGACAATTCCTCCGCCGAAATGCACACCACGATCTATTCGATCAGCGAATCGCCAAAAGATAAGGCGATCATCTGGGTCGGAACAGACGATGGAAATTTGCAGCTCACGCGCGATGCCGGAAAAACTTGGAGCAACGTCGTCGGGAATGTGCCAGGCCTGCCCAAGAATTCGTGGGTCAGCTGGGTCCAAGCCAGTAACTTCGACGCGGCCACAGCTTACGCCGCGTTTGATCGACATACGTTCGGCGATATGGCGCCGTACGTTTTCCGCACCACCGATTACGGCAAGACCTGGACTCCGCTCGTCACACCGCAGGAGCTTAAAGGCGTCCGCGGATATGCGCACGTCATCAAAGAAGATGTCATGCAATCGAACCTGCTTTTTCTCGGCACCGAGTTTGGTCTCTACGTGTCGATTGATGGCGGAAAAGCATGGGCGCAATTCAAGGGCAATCATTTTCCCGCAGTCGCAGTGCGCGACCTCGCGATTCAATCGCGCGAAAACGATCTCGTCATCGCAACTCATGGCCGCGGCATTTGGATTGTGGATGATATCACTCCGCTGCGCGCGCTTACTTCCGACCTGATGACTCAGGAAGCTGCTTTTGTTTCCGCGCGACCAGTGCAGCAGCGCATCGAAGGAAACGGCGGATGGCCCAACGGCGATGCCGTATTTGTCGGCGACAATCCGCCGGATGCGGCCGTCATCACTTACTATCAACGCTCACGTCATTTGTTCGGCAAGCTCAAGCTAGAAGTCCTGGATGCTTCCGGCCGCGTGGTCGATGAATTGCCCGCGAGCAAACGGCCCGGATTGAATCGCGCCATCTGGAGCATGCGCGAAAAACCGCCGCGTGTTCCGCCCGCCGCGCAAATCGCGCAAGCCGGTATCCGTGGGCCGCGCCTCGCGCCCGGTGTGTATTCGGTTCGAATGACGAAAGCTGGAAAAGTTTCCGAAACGAAACTGACTGTCGGGCTCGATCGCCGGGCGAAGTTTAATGAGGCCGATCGGAAAGCTCAGTTTGATGCCGCCATGAGAGTGCGGGCGCTGTTTGGCGACGAAAGTGCGCTGATGGATCGAATTTTATTTTTGCGGGGCGCGTTGGCTAAGAGTGCAACGGCGTTACCGGAAGGTGATGCGCTCAAGAAAAGCGTCACCGATTTCGACAACAAGATCGAAAATGTCCGCAAAAAAATTGTCGCGACTACTGAAGGCGGAGCGATCACTGGCGAAGAACGGCTGCGCGAACATAGCGACCATCTTTACGGCGCGATCTTGAGTTACGAAGGCAAGCCGGGCGATTACCAGATCGCTTACATCGACGCTCTTAAAAAGGAACTGGACGACGTGACAAAAGACTTCGAGCAATTGCTCGTGAAAGAACTGCCCACGCTTAACGATTCGCTTAAAGGCAAAGGCCAGCAGCCGATTCCACCGCCGCCAGCCAAAGTCGCGGTGAATGATGATGGACCGAGATCCGGTGGCAACCTCAGTCGACCCATCGATCGCGACGCGCTGGGTATTCGCGCATCTTTGCCTGCGGACTTCCGCTTGCTACACTGACAAGCGTAATCGAAGAACCGCTTCCATATCAGCATCCCGAGCGAATTCGGCGGATGTTTGGCTCCATCGCGCGGCGTTATGATCTCGCCAATCATCTGCTCAGTTGCGGCGTGGATTTTTATTGGCGCAATCGCGCCGCGCGGATTGTCGCCGGCTGGCGCCCGAAGAAACTTGTCGATCTTGCCACGGGGACGGGCGATCTCGCGCTTGTTTTGCAAAAGAAATTTTCGAAAGCCGAAATCATCGCCGTAGATTTCTCCGAGGAAATGTTGGCGATCGCGAAACACAAAGGCGTGCGTCAAACCGTTGTCGCGGACGCGATGCGCTTGCCATTTCCGGATGCGTCGTTCGATTGCGTAACCGTCGCGTTCGGTTTGCGCAACATGGAGAATTACGGCGAGGCGTTGCGCGAAATGTCGCGCGTGCTCAAGACAGGCGGACATCTGTTGGTTCTCGAATTTTCGCTGCCGCGCATGTCGATCTTGCGCGGGCCGTACCGATTTTATCTGCATCGTGTGCTGCCTTTTTTTGGATCGCTTCTCACTAAACAAAAGAACGCATATGATTATCTCGGCGATTCGATCGAAGAATTTCCGAACGGCGATGCGATGCTGCGATTGATGGAAGCGAGCGGATTCGCGAATGCGAAAGCCGAGCCGCTCACCGGCGGGATTGTCACGATTTACACGGCGGAGCAGTAGGGACAGCTCTCCGAGCTGTCCGTCGAATCAAAATAATCGGACGCGTCGGAGACGCGTCCCTACCTGGAAGGTGGTAGCGTCGCTGATGGGCTCGCGCTTGGCGAGGGCGTTACCGTTTGAATCAATGGCAACCTCAGCGCGTTCAGATCGGGATTGTTAATGACGAATGTGCCTTCGCGTTCGTCCACGCGGGCGAACCACATTCCGTTTCCGGCCGTCGCGCCGACGAGCAGTTTGTGCATGCTCTTATCGTCGGGCGAAGTCGTGAATGCGATCGTGAGCTGCGGCTTGTCAAAGCCCTGTTGCGGCATTGTCGATCCAACCCAGCGCACCGCGTGCAACATCGACAATGTGTTGAGCAACGATCGGACGTTCGTTTGATTGATCGCGACATCTGCCGACGTCCATTGGTTGTTCGCGCTGTGCGTGAGCGCAAGCTCTCGGTCGGTCATGACACTGAGCCGATGAATTTGTTCCGGCTTGAATTTGAAGATCGACAAGTCCTGCCATTGAATTGGATCGACGAAAATGTTGTCGAGCAAACTGCGACGCACAGCCACGACGAAGGGCTCATCGCTCAGTCGCGTGTAAACATTTTCGCCATCAACTTTTCCGAACGCGATGGCGGCAAATGGATGTTCGCCCGCTTTTGTTTCGGCCGTGTTTTCCGAGGCGAACGAGCTGAACGTGATTTGTAATTGCGGCTTATCGAGACCGTATTGTCCAAGATTGGACGCAACATCTTCGACAAACTTCGTGACCTGCTCGTTTTGCAAAGTGTCGAGCAATCGATTCACTTCGCTCGAATTCGCAGCCTGATTGTTGCGGCTCGCGATCGTCCAATTTTGATCTTTGCGCGCGAGCACGGTCTTTCCGCTCCCAATCGCATCGATCGTGATGCGATCCAAAATGTTTGTGTCGATCCGAATGAGGTGCCGGTCGCGCAGATCGTTTGGTTTCGTATTCAAGATCTCCGCGATCTTATTCGGTAATTCGTAAACTCCGTTGCGCGGGGCAAAGCGGGCATAGATCTGGTCCTTCGCTTTTTCTGAAACGCCACCTATTTGCAGCATCTGTCCTTGTTTGTCGTCTTGCGCGAAGAGCGTGATGGAGCCGCGTGGTTCGGCCAATCCGTACGGATGCAAATCGCCGCGATCGTCGGCCACGAACTGCTGGATGTGCGCCGTCGTGATTTGCGCAATGAGATCGCCTACTTTTTGATCGTCGGCGCGCGCACGCAACGGTTTTACAATTTCCCAATGGTCCGTTTTCTTCTCCAGCTCCATCTCGCCGGCCGGAGTTTTCAAGACGACGCGCGTGACGACTGCGGTGGTCAGCGCCGTTAATTTTCTGTCGCGAAAATCTTCCGCTTTCTTCGCGATATCTTTGTGAACAGATTGCGCCGCGAGAAAAACGTCCTTCGAATTCTCGAGCCGCACATACATTCTGTTTTCGAGCGCGGCGTCTTTGCCGAGGAAAATTTCCGGCGGCGCATCCTGACCGATGAGCTTGAGACGCAACTTTGGTTTGGCCAAACCGAACTCAGCCAGCTTGCTTTTGTCTTTTTCGATTTCCTTCGCCGGAATGGTCGTTTCCTTTTGCCAGCTTTCGAGATCGAGCAAGAGATTGTCGACCAAAGAATTATCGGCCTGATCTTTGATCGGCGCTTCCAGACGCCATTTATTGTCGATCTTTTTTATGTCGATCTTGTCATCGCCATTGTGGATCGAGATGCCGGATATTTTTTCGCGCTCGAAATTGACGACGTTTTGCGCGCGCTGCATGGCCTCTTTCGTGTCCGGCCGTTTGCTTTCAAAATATTTAACGTAAACGCCGACTGCGATTGCGATCGCGAGCAAAATAAGTGTCGTCTTCGATCTCATGATTGCATCGAGAAATCAGGCGCGACGCTGCCACCAAACTGCGCCGCCGATCACTGCCGGAATGAGAGGCATCAGGACGAGAATGAGCCAACGCAAATTGCGCAGCGCACTTTCATCGAGATTGAATGTGAGCGTCTTCGGAACTTTCGGTGCGATGCCGATGAGTTGCTCGCGGCTGAGCAGCCAATTCGCGCTCGCGGACATAAAATCGAGCGCTTGCTGATCGCGTGTCAGCGCATTGTCCTGGACAAAGGTCGCATTGCTCACCACGACCATGCGCAACGAATTCACTTGCACGCGCTCATCGGTACTGGCGCCTTTTTCAATCGACACGCCGATTGTGAAAAGAGCATTCAGGTTCTTGGCCGCATTCATTTGCAGCTTCGCTTGGTCGGTCGTGTTGTAATCTGTCTCCGCGAAATAACCTTTCTCCGCCTGAAGCAAAGGCACTTGCCGGATATTCGCGGCGCGCACCCGATCAGGTTCCAGAGTCAATGAAGATGTGCCGCCCGGAAAAATTGCGTTCACATTGGCCAGCCGTTTCGTGATCGGACTTCCAGTCAAAAAATGCGCGTAGACGTCGCGGGTCACGGCGCGCTCTTCGATGCCGGTCCGTAGAAAAACCATGAGCCGATCGTCATTCACTTTCACGCCGAGCTCGCTGAGGAATGCATTGAGCTTCGGCGTCTTCGCCGATGGATCGACCAACAGCAAAATGCGTCCCTGTTTTTCCCAGAAATCGCGCAGTAATTTCATCTCCCGATCGGAGAAATCGTATTGCGGGCCGTCGATCACAATCGTTTTCAAATCCGCCGGGATCGCGCTGACTTCGGAAAAATTAAGCTCCTGAAATTTTACGTATTCATTTTCGATAAACGTATTCAAAATCGAGACCGGACTTCCTTCAGTGATAGACAGCTACTTGTGACAGAGCACGTAA
>CATPCN010000763.1 GCA_955652855.1 uncultured Chthoniobacterales bacterium
CGCGCGCCGGCGTGGATGTCGATCTTGGCAACCGCCTCAAGCGACAAATCCAGCAACTCGTTAGGCAAACGCACGGTCCGGAAGTGCTCGGAAAGATCGGCGGCTTCGGCGGATTGTTCGCTCCGAATTTTTCCGGAATACGCAAGCCAGTCCTGGTCGCGAGCGCCGATGGCGTCGGCACGAAACTCAAGATCGCGTTCGCGATGAAACGTCACGACACCGTTGGCGTCGATCTTGTGAACCATTGCGTGAACGACATCGCCGTCCTCGGCGCGCGCCCGCTTTTTTTTCTCGATTACATTGGCGCGGAAAAATTAGAGCCGCGCGTTTTCCATCAACTGCTCAGTGGTTTTTCTCGCGCGTGTCGATCCGCCGGCTGCGCGCTGATCGGCGGCGAAACCGCGCAGATGCCCGGGATGTATCGCAAAGGCGAGTATGACCTCGCCGGTTGCATCGTCGGCGTGGTCGATCGCGCGAAAATGATCGATGGCCGCAAAATCAAATCAGGCGACGTCATTCTCGGTCTCGCCTCGAATGGATTGCACACGAATGGCTACTCGCTCGCGCGCAAAATTTTGTTCGAGCAAATGCAATTGAATCCGCGGTCGAAGATAAGTGGATTGAAACACTCGTTAGGCAACGAGCTGCTGCGCACGCACACAAATTATCAACCACTCCTGGCAAAAGTCCCGAGCGATCTCATTCATGGCCTTGCCCACATCACGGGTGGCGGTCTGATCGATAACCTGCCGCGCATTCTGCCCAAAACATGCGACGCGGTTATCGAGACGAAGAGCTGGCGGGTTCCGCCGATCTTCCAAATTCTGCAAGAGCGCGGGAATGTCGATCTTGCGGAAATGTATCAGGTTTTCAACATGGGCATTGGCATGGTCGCCATCGTTTCGGCGCGCCACGCGACAAAAGTCATGTCGATCTTGAACGCAAAAAAAATTGGTCGCGTTGAGCGTGGATCTGGCAAAACGCGTTTGATTTTCTAATCCCGAGCGAAGCGAGGGACCTCACCTATTCTGCTAGCGTCACGCTGATTTGTTTGTGTGAGCAATCAGCTAACGGGAGGTCCCTCGCTGTCTTTGCGGCTCGGGATGACAACACGAAGATCAACGCTAATCTGATAGCGATGGAGAAACGACGCCTCGGAAAAACCGATATGGATGTGACCGTGCTCGGATTCGGCGCGGCCGAGATCGGCTACGAACAGACGTCGCAAAGCACGGTGGAAACGCTGTTAAAAAATGCGCTCGATGGCGGCCTTAACGTTATCGACACGGCGGAATGTTATCGCGGCAGCGAAGAAATGATCGGAAACGCGGTGAGCGATCGCCGTAAGGAATTTTATCTTTTCACGAAATGCGGTCATCCCCACGGGATGGAAAGCGCGGCGAATTGGTCGCAGGATTCAATTTTGAAAAGCATCGAGCGCAGTTTGCAACGATTGAAAACCGATTATGTCGATCTTGTGCATTTGCACAGCTGCTCGGAATCGGAGTTGCGCAAAGGCGAGGTCATCACCGCGCTGCAAACGGCGCGCGAGCGCGGTCATACGCGATACATCGGTTACAGCGGCGACAGTCGCGCGGCGCATTTCGCCGTGGAATGTGGCGCCTTTGATGCGCTGCAAATTTCGATCAACATCGCCGATCAAGAAGCAATTGGATCGACATTGTCGCTCGCGCAAAAAAATCAGATGGGCGTGATCGCCAAGCGGCCAATCGCAAATGCTGCGTGGAAAACCGGACACAAGCCGGCGAGCTCCTATCACCACGAATATTGGGAGCGACTGCGCAAATTAAATTATGATTTTCTGCGCAGCCATGACCTCGAGAAAACGATTGGGCGTGCGCTTCGTTTCACGCTCAGCGTTCCGGGCGTGCATTGTGCGATTGTGGGAACGACCAAGCCGGAGCGCCTTGAGCAAAATGCGAAGTTGATCGCGCAAGGCCCGCTCAGCGCAGCAGAGTTCGACGCGATCCGGGATCGATGGGACGACGTCGCGCCGCGAATCTGGATCGGTCAAACGTGAAGCAACGCAAACTCGGGCGCGGCGGGCCGGTCGTCTCGGCGATCGGCTTGGGCTGCATGGGCATGTCGGATTTTTACGGAGGGCGCGACGACGAGGAATCAGTGGCGACGATTCATCGTGCGCTTGATCTCGGCATTACTTTTTTCGACACGGCCGACATGTACGGCCCGCACACGAATGAGGAATTGCTCGGACGCGCGATGAAAGGAGAGCGCGAGCGCGTCGTGATCGCGACGAAGTTTGGCATTTTGCGCGATGGAAATAATCCGCAGTTTCGCGGCGTGAGCGGCAAATCCGATTACGTTCGCCAATCTTGTGAAGGAAGTCTGCGACGGCTCAATGTCGATGTTATCGATCTGTATTATCAACACCGTGTCGATCCAGACACGCCGATTGAAGAAACGGTCGGCGCCATGGCGGAACTCGTGCGCGAAGGGAAAGTGCGCTTCCTCGGATTGTCCGAAGCCGGCGCGGAGACGATTCGCCGCGCGCATGTCGTTCATCCGATTACTGCGCTGCAATCCGAATATTCACTTTGGACGCGCGATCACGAGGAAAAGATTTTGCCGACGTGTCGCGAACTGGGAATTGGTTTTGTGCCTTACAGTCCGCTCGGACGCGGATTTCTGACCGGACAAATAAAACGCTTCGAAGATTTGGAGAAGGACGATTACCGGAGGCAGTCGCCGCGTTTTCAGGGAGACAATTTTCAGCACAATCTCGATCTTGTCGCGCGCGTCGCCGAAATTGCGCGTGAGAAACGCTGCACGCCGGCGCAGCTCGCGCTCGCCTGGGTGCTAGCGCAAGGCGAGGACATTGTCCCCATCCCCGGAACCAAGCGCCGCAAATATCTCCAGGAAAATATCGGCGCGGTCGATGTTAGCCTAACGAGCGGAGATCTCGCGCGTATCGACGAAGTAACCTCAAAGGAAGGCTTCGTCGGCGCGCGCTATCCGGAAGCGGCAATGAAGCTGGTAGGCGGCTGATTGCCAGCTAACCCTGAGTCCCCAATAGCTAAGCCAGCCAGGATAGGAGCCGTTAGCTCTATCTTTTCTTAGACTGCGCAGCCCTTCTTTTAGCTGCCCATCTTGCTTTCATTAAGGCAGAGAGCTTCCTTCGGCCCGCGGGCGTGAGCCCGCCTTTCTTTTTTGACTTGGGAGCAGCGTGACCGCCTTTTTTCTTTGCCCAACGCGCCCTGGCAGCAGCGGCGAGTTTGGCGCGGGTCGCAGCAGACATCGGTCGCCGTGAACCGGAACGCGCGGATGAAGTGGGGCCTCCGGTTCCCAAGATTGAGCCGAGACGTTTTTGTGCTGCATCGATCTGGCGACGCAGAACGATAGCTTCCTGCAATTGTTTAAGGGACAAGTCCATGCGCGATTAGTAGGCTAACCCAGGATAAGTGCAACTAAAATAACTTAGCGCAGGTAACTTAGGGACAGTTACACTGTTGCAGGTGATCCTACGGAATCTGGAACCAATTGTAAGCACTTGCGAACACCTGACTGCTTATCTGAATCTCCGAGATCGTCATTGCGATCGCGATAATCGTTGCAATAGCGACGGGCAGCCACTTTTTGTCTGTCCAACTAAGAGCGCGTCCTAATCCGTAGACATACAAGATAATGAAGGGAACAAGCGCACCGCTGATTAAACGCCCCGACCAAAGATAGGGCGACGCGCGGGATGGATAAAAATCATCACCGAAGTCGAACCGGATCGAAATAAAAGCGAGAAAGCTGACTGAAGCGATGAGGCTGAGTAAGGCGACAGACACGATCGCTGCGGTTGTTTTCTCCTTGCGATTAAGTCGGGGAAGATCGGCCGCTGCAAGCGCCACCAGCACGAGCGAAGACATAATGTAAAAGAGATCCATGAAACCGGAGGCGAGTCGCTTTCCATGCCAAATAAATTCGCCGCGCCAGAAGCTTGCGATGAGCTCTGAAACAAATGTCGATCCGCCGCGCCAGGTGAAAATCGGATGGTGCCACCACTCGGTGAAAGGCTTTCGCGTCCAACCGGAAAGCTGAATGTGCGCGGCCGAACCGGTCGCATCTCCAAACGCATGTTGCATCCATATCCTCCACGCGCCAACCGGAACGACGACGCAGACAATAAGAATTCCGAGCGCCGGTAATGCGCGGCGCAAATTTCCGGAGCGAATCATGGAAAACAATCTCAGCGCGAGCGTGAAACACGCGATGGCAAGCAAAGGAGCGTTGCTGACCTTCGTCAGATAGGTCGCGGAAAGTCCTAGACCCAGAGCCAGCCGAACGCTTGGCACTTCGGTGCGCAACCAACGAACCAAGTAAATGAACGCCGCACCGAAACAGAGCGGCGACAGTGTGTCATTACCGATCCCATAAAACATGTCTTGGGGCATGAACGCGGTGAGAAGCGGCACGCACAGACGCAGCCACGCTTGCTCAGGAAAAAATTCGCGTGCCGCGATAAAGCTCAACCAGACGAGCGCCGCTGCCGAAAGCACATTCAAGAACCGCAGCCAATAAAGAAGGTGGACTCCGCCAAAGCCGAAGCTCTGTCCGAGCTTCAGCCACAACCCGCCGACCGCATAATATAACGGCGGTTGCCAGGCTTCAGCGTTCACGGCGTTACCCCAAACTTGTTCCGCTTGTGATAATGCTGCCGGTTTCTCGCCGCCGACCGGTGGAGGAAAATGTCGATCCGGAAAATGTTCGGGACCCAGGAAGAATTCGGGCGAACTCCACAATGCCAAATATCGAATCGACTCCTGCGAAAAGTTTTCCATTCCGCGCGGCAGATGTCCGTGCGAATACTTCAGCACCAAATCGAAGTGCGCTTGTTCATCCGTGTTGTTGAAAAAAGGAAATGCCGCGCAGAAGAAAAAAACACGTGCTGCGGCCAGCACGCACAAAAGCCAGACCAGCAGTCGCTCATTACGAATGAGCGCTGGAGTTTCTATGTCGATCTTAGCGGCCTTACGCTTATCCATCGCGCCAAGGATAGAATGGCAAACATCGCGCGACCAAGCAGTTTTCAATCGCGCGGGTAGCCAGCGCCGGCATCTTATAGTATCAGGTATCCAGAATCCGAATAATTCCGCAAACAATTCGGGCGGTTAGCTCAGTGGTAGAGCATCTCGTTTACACCGAGAGGGTCGGGGGTTCGAAACCCTCACCGCCCATTTTCTTCCAGATGTTAAAAAACGGCGCGATCAACAAACTTACTATGAGCTTGCTGCTGGCTCTACTGCTAACGAGTTGTGCCAATCATCATTTTCACGTCATCAACGGCAACGGAGCAGTAAGAGCGGCGGCTTACATCGACATTCCGTCGGAACAACGGGTCGCGACGCTGCATTTTCCGACGGGCTCATATTACCTCTACGCGGCGGATGACGTTGGATATTACTATCGGGCGCCGCGAAAAATCGTCGAACATACGGCGGCGGGCTCGGTCTTGCACAATGGCGGCATCTTTGTGCAAAGGAACAATCCGCGAAGAATGCGTGGCTACATTTTTTCGGCAGGCGCGCTCACGCACGTCGGCAATTTCGCCACGCCGCGACCGGAGCTGCAAGACTCCGAGCCACCTGTCCCGGCAGCACCCTATTAGATTGCGCTAGCCATCGGCGCAACGAGAGAGTCGCCAATCTTTCGCTGACTTCGAATCACTCGATGTTTTTCGCCAGCAATTCCATCGCAGTTGGAAAAATAATCTCCTCCCACTCGGCATATTCTTTCGCCGAAGGATGCAGGCCGTCTTTCGCAACCAACGATGGATCGCCACGCATTCCTTTGCTGAGCGCGAAAACATCGACAATGCGCAGACCACGGCGCGCCGCTTCTTCGACGATCGCTTGATTGAATCGAGTAAGTCCTTCCGAAATGTTTCGCCCGCGCGCATAGGTCGATCCTGCCGGGGCCGCGGAGAAATCGGGAATCGTGACAACAAGCAGACGATTCTTACTTGGCAGGACTTCCAGCATTCGATCGAGCAGCAACGCGAAACGTTTCCGAAAAGTTTCTTCATCGACACCTTGCACCCAATCGTTCACGCCAATCTGTAAGGTGGCGAAGCTCGGTTTTGACTCGACGAAGATCGGCAGCTCGCGCTCAATCGCCTGCTGCGCCGTCCAACCGGTGCGCGAGGGATTTGCCACAAGATCGACATGCAAGCCTTTCTCATTCAAGTGTCGCGTCAGCAAAGCTGGCCACGACTCGTTAGGCGAAGCGCCTTCGCCGATCGAGTAGGAATCGCCGATGGCGACGTAGCGAATGGTCTGCATGCTGTGCTTGTCGATCTTATCCTGCGCAATCGCCACAACAACGCTCAGAGAGAGTATTACCGCGATCAATGTTTTCACGACAGCATCTCAGCGACGGCTGCTTCGGCGTGGATTTTCATGGTGTCGAGAAATGGAATTCCATTGTGCGAGTCGTTGCGCAAAATGAGCGGCAGCTCTGTGCCGGCGAGAATGACCCCGTCTATGTCGATCTTGTCCTTCAAGCGATCGACGATTGCGAGTAGGCCCGCTCGCGTTTCTGGCAGGAATTTTCCGGGAACCAATTCGTTCATGTATTTGTTGTGAATGTATTCCTGATCTTCCGGCTCAGGAACAATCAGCTCGATCTTATCGCGCGAAAAAACTTTCGGATAAAAAGTTCCTTGCATGGTGAAACGCGTGCCGAACAACGCGAGCTTCCTGAATTTTCGCGCTTTCGCGGCGGCACATGCTGCTTCGACAATGCTGATGAGCGGAATGACTGATTGTGCCGTGATCTCTTCGAAAGCCAAATGTGGCGTGTTCGCCGCGATCAATCCGAATTCCGCGCCGGCGCATGCCAGTTTCTCGATCTCCACAGCAATCGTGAAGGCGAGGTTCGTGATATCGTTGCGAATAATGAACTCGATCTCTTTTTTTAAGTCGATGCTGTTGATGATGAACTGTGGATAACTGCCGTCCGTTATCCGCGCGCGATACAACGCAATGATCGTGCGGTAATACTCAATCGTGCTTTCCGGTCCGACGCCGCCGATGATGCCGAGGATCTTCATTGCTTTGAATTGCGCTTCCTCATTGGGCCACATCCATTAAGATCGACAATGTGAAAACGACCCTAGCTCTTGTTATCGCTCTCATTCTGTCTGCGGCATTCGTGCCGATACTTCATACGCAAACGACATCGGAACGTAAACCCGATGTTTCAAATAAATCGCTCATAACGAAAGAAAAACCGCAGATTACGAGCACCCGCCTTCGCGAAGCTACGGCGCGGCAGGCGAGCACGAGTGCAGCAGAGCTGCACAAAATGGCCGAGGAGTACTACGCGTGGCGAAATGAGAATTATCCGGTGCAGAGCAGCGATGCGGGGCTGCACACCTGGGACGATCGTCTCACTGATTATTCCAGCGCGAAAATCACGGAGCGCGCCCAGCACGTGCATGCGTTGCTCGAGAAAGTGCGCGCAATGCAAACTGAGAGTTGGCCGAAAGATGAACGCATCGATTGGGTCTTATTTCAGTCGGAGCTGGAAGGCGCCGATTTTGCACATCGCGTTTTGCAATTCCAGCGCACTAATCCGCAGACTTATGTGAGCGAATGCGTAAACAGCATTTTTTCGTTGCTGAAAAAAGATTACGACACGCCGCGCAACCGCGCGCATTCCGCCACCGCGCGATTGAACGCAATGCCGGCGCTGCTCAAGCAAGGCTTAAGCAATCTGCAAAGTCCCGTGAAACTTTACGCGCATCTCGCCATCGAGTCCGCGCGTTCCATCGATTCGCTCTTCAACGATTGCGTGAAGGCGCTCGATGTCGATCTTGCGCCTAACGAGCACGCCGACCTGATCAAAGCGCGCGACGCCGCAATCACAGCCGCGCACGGCTACGCGGATGAGCTGGAGAAGCGATCGACGAAGATGGTGGAGTTCGCTCCGATGGGCGAAGCGAATTACAATTATTATCTCAAGCATGTCCTCCTGCTGCCGCTCGATGCGGCACAGGTCGCCGTCAGCCGCGGTATACGTATCTACACGGTCGGAGTCGGCACGCCGATGGGGTCCAATATCGGCA
>CATPCN010000764.1 GCA_955652855.1 uncultured Chthoniobacterales bacterium
ATAACGATGTGACTCTCGCCGGTGAACTCACTCGGCAGTTCATGCAGCCAACCAGATCGGAAGATGGACGGCGTCCGAACCCAAGTGGTGGCCTCTAGCCTCTCCAGGCGAGACAGCAGAGTCGCTCTCATAGGGCTGCCGGTTCCGTCGGCCACGCGACGAAGCGCGGTGCCGCCTCAAGCTTGCGAAGCCGACTAATAATCGTCTTCATGGTGATTCGTCGCTTCGAAGAGACGCAGGTACGGCGTCCAAGACCTCGATTGGGATACAGCCTGGCTCGCCCGGGTCTGCTCCGCTTATCAGTCTATCGATCCTTTCTTCCCAGTACTCTGACCATTCCTTGGAGTGCGGCACAAGGCCAGTGCTATCGGTCAGCCGTGCTTGGAGTTTTTCAAGGCGCCTTCGGAGATTCGACATGATCTGCGTCCTCCTGACAAGGAGCTCTCAGATCGCTAGAGCTGATCTCCTGGTGACTGGCAGCGGGTCCGGTCTAATCTCGGCAATCATGTGGTCAAGTTCGTCGTCGGTGACTCCGACAAGCAGACGGTCAAATGCCTTGTCGTAGGTCATTCCGGTGAGCCGGGCGACACTCTGGGCCTCTCTGATCAGATCCGCTGCCGACCTGCGTCTCGGCCAAGTCCGCTCAAGATTTGCGATTCTGCGTTTTACCAACATGATCAAACTCCTCGCTAGCTCCGGCCCAGCTTCGTTGCTTCTGCGGCCCGCTCCAGCTCTGACACCCGCACTTCGATGTCTTCGATCTCAATTGCCTTGGCTCCATGGTCCAACACGCTATCGGCTGCTCTTACCCGCGTCGAGGCTGGCGCATTCGGGTCAACCATGATCTTCAGCAACGTGGAGACGGCGGCGCCACTCGCTTGTTGCAACCGTGCGACGGATTGCGAGAATGCCGCGCGGCGGGCCTTCCGGTAGGCTGCCTCGAACGTTGGCTCCTTCTGCCATCGCAGGAGCGTAGCAGTTCCGATACCGACGGCTCGGGCGGCCTCTTCGTGGTTCTTCGGAGGAACTGGCAGCATCTGGAGAGCAACTGGCATGACCGAATTGCCGAATGGTTGGCTCCTTGCTCCTTTAATGGAGAACGTTGATCTCCACGACAGCCGACGAATCCCCCTCAACCAACGAGAACGCGCCGGGCGACAAGGGTCGTTTCCGTATTACGGAGCTAACGGCCAAGTGGACTCGATCAACGACTATATTTTCGATGGAGAATTCATTCTCGTGGCGGAGGATGGTGGCTACTTCGATGATCCAGCGCGAGGTGTTGCGTATGAGGTATCTGGTAAATTCTGGGTTAACAATCATGCACACATTCTCTCCTTGAAAAATGGGATACCGAGGCGATACCTAACGTACGCGCTGAACCAGCTAGACTGGATGCCTCACGTCGGCGGCTCCACGCGTCTAAAGCTTACGCAGGAAGGCATGCGCCGGATTCGGATACCTCTGGCTCCCTCAGGAGAACGAGAGCGCATTGTTGCGAAGCTGGACAACCTCTTCGACCGGTCCAAGAGTGCCCGCGAGGAACTGGCCCGCATACCGCGGCTAGTTGAGCGGTACAAGGAGGCGATCCTCGCCGCGGCGTTTCGCGGCGACCTCACGGTAGATTGGAGGCAAAACAAACCGTATAAGGCAACCGGAAAGCAGCTGTTTGCGGAACTCGTCGCTTGCCGCGCAAAACACAGCATCAAACAGACTGGGGGAGTGGAAGATCTCGATCAACCAGCGGACCTTCAGGATCTACCTGACGGTTGGACTTGGTGCGCGGTTGCCGTTCTGGCGTCGGCTGTAAGTGACGGGGTTCACAAGAAGCCAGACTACGTTGAACAAGGAGTTCCATTTTTGACCGTGCGAAACCTTACCGCAGGGCCAGGTATCACGTTCGATCGGTGTCGCTATGTCACCCAGTCAGATCACGAAGAGTTCATCAAGCGCACTCACCCTGAGCGAGGTGATCTTCTCATCTCTAAGGACGGCACTCTCGGAGTCGTAAGGGCCGTACGAACAGATGCCGTTTTCAGTATTTTTGTCTCGGTCGCATTAGTTAAACCCGTTGATCGCTCCTTGACCGATTACCTAGAGTTGGCTTTCAGCTCCCCTCAAGTTCAACAACAGATGGTGGGAGTTGGGACCGGACTTCAACACATACACCTGACAGACTTGCGGCGCGATCTAATCCCAATTGCTCCAGCCGAGGAAAGGGTCGAAATCGTCAAGCGGGTTCACAGTGCATTTGCCTACATTGAAAGGCTGGAAACTGAAACCATTCGAGCCGCGAAGCTCATTGATCGTCTCGACCAGGCCACCCTTGCCAAGGCATTTCGAGGTGAGCTGCTGCCGCCAGCGGCCTCACTTGTTCTTGACGGAGAAGGGCGGTAAGAATCATCGTAAAAGTTCCGCCATGAGATTTAGCGACGTAATGATGAACGTGGTTATTCCAGCTACATCGGGCGCAGCTACATCAGCCTTTCTGTTCTGGGTTCTCAAGGAATGGCTCAGCACACGTCTAAAGGGCAGCATTCAGCATGAGTACGACAAGAAGATCGAGACTTTTAAGGCACAAGTAAAGACAGAGCATGAGCTCGCTATCCTCGATATAAAAATGGCACTCGCACGGGAAGCTGCATTTCACGCAGCCGCGCAAGCTTCTTTCGCGGAAGGACAGAAGGCGGCGATGGAACGGCGTTTGAGTGCGATCGATAAGCTCTGGAAATGCGTCGTGCAGTTTCGAGGGGGACTTCCGCCCGTACTCACTCTCATCGACGTGATGACCGTCGATGAATACCGAGGTGCAAAAGATCACCCAACATTCCGGGCTCTTACCGGCGATTTGAATGAGGAAAGTATCACGAAGCTTGCAGCGCGGGGCGTCGAAGAGATCCGGCCCTACATCGGCGAATACTTGTGGGCGCTTTTCTACTGTTATCAGGGAATACTGCTTCGCCTATTGTTCCTGCTTCACTTAGGTCGGACTGACGCCGCTAAGATCGAATGGCACAAAGACGTGGGGACCCGAGGTCTTTTGAACGCTGTGCTCACAACATCGGAACTGGAAGAGTTCGAAAAAACACGCTTTCAAAAGATCACATGGATACAGCAACGGTTAGAAGCAAAGATTCTTGGCGCCGCCCAGAAAGTAATCTCAGGAGAGAGTTTTGGGGCGGAGTCATTGGAACTGTCAAGGGCGGA
>CATPCN010000765.1 GCA_955652855.1 uncultured Chthoniobacterales bacterium
AACGGGCTAAGGAAAAATCAGTAGAAGCGTTTTACCAGTCCGGCCCACCAGTCAGCACGACTGTGTTCGCCGCTCCGCGTCGCCCCAGCGTGGTCCCCTTTTACTCCGCCGCGGTGGGAAACTTTCACTCCGCCCTTGACAACATGAGGCGTTCCTAAGCCCATCCCGCCGGAGCCGCCCGTCGCACCATCCATTCGCCGGAACGGCGCGCAGCGGGCAAGGGCGCGCCTGTTTTTGGCGCGGCGCAGCGAACCCTTGCGCGCGAGCACCGTTCTGGCATTTCCCCGAATCTCTCGACGGGCGGAGCCGGCGGGGTGGGCGATCCCATCCTGCTGGTGGGCTTGGAGCGGGATTCAGCTTTTCTTTCTCCTTTCCACCGTGCGCCGGAATCGAAACGACTCCGTACCGGTTTCAATGATGTGAGCTCGATCGGTAATCCGGTCCAGCAGCGCCTTACACAACCGCGGATTCGGAAACACCGTCGTCCACTCCGAGAACGGCAGATTGGTTGTCACCACGATCGCCGCCCGCTCCGCACGTTCGGAGATCACCTGAAACAGAAACTCCGCTCCGATATCGGCCAGTGGAACGTAGCCGACCTCGTCCACCGCGATCAACTCGTATCTCTGCCATCGCGCCATCAAGCGGCGCACTTGGTTATTCTGCTTCGCTTCCATCAATTCATTCACCAGTGCCGCGGCCGTTGTGAATCGGACTCTCCGTTTCTGCCGGCATGCGGCTACGCACAATCCCGTAGCCAGATGGGTTTTGCCGGTTCCGCACTCGCCAATAAACACCACCGGCTCACTGCGGTCGATATATCCGCCTTCGGCCAACTCCCGCACTCGCGCCGCCGGTATCCGCGGCGCCTGCCCGAAGTCGAACTCCTCTAGCGTTTTCATTCGCGGCAACTGCGCATCGCGAATCCGATTCTGTATCGCATGTCGGTCCCGCTCTTCGCTTTCCATCGCCAGTAGCACTTCCAAGTAATGAATGTGGCTATGATTTTCCTTCACCGCCTGCTCGGCCAGCGAAACAAAGTTCGTTCCGATCACCGGTACCCTCACCGCCTTACAATATTGCCGCACGCTGGCGTGATCGAGACTCTCGGTCGAGTTCTTCATTGAATGCCTCCCGGCGCACCGCCCAGCAACAGATCGTATTCGTCCATCGCCGGCATCGGCCGCTCGAACTGCGCCAACTCTTCGGCAAGAGCGATCGCGTCCCGCTTCCTCTGTTCCGCATCCGGCATGTTCAGGATGTGCAGCACCGCGCCGGCGTCACGCGCTCCCAGCCGTAACGCCTCCTCGACCGCTGCAATCAGACGGTCCCATCCCGTACCCGATCCCGCTCGCACCAGCGTGATCATCTCGCGCGTCCCGCCGCTCTTGCCGTGACGCTCTTCCAACTGCTTCCACATCCGGTCCAGACACTCGGGCCAACGTCCCGCCTGCCGCCATTGCGCCAGCGGCGTCGAGTTCGCCATCGCGCCCGGCTTCCTCTCCAGCACATCCAGGTAATGTTGCAGGTTGAGTATCTGATGTCCGCGTCCGTAGCAGCGCTCGTGCCGGGCGACGCAGCGGTTGTCATACTTAATCTCGACCCACGTCGGACCCGCTACTCCGGCCACTCGCGCTCCCGGCGAAACCGGCGCCGAATACCAATTCGCTTTTACTTTCACGCGCCCGTGCCCGTCGACGATCAACGGATAGATCACCTCTTCGAGGGAAATCCCTCTACCGCCAATGGCAGCAGCGACGTCCGCTCCAACTGGCTCGCTTCGCCCACGGTCATCTTCTTCCCGCGTATCGTTCGCTTGCGGTTGGCCACGCAGGCGTTCTGCAGCAGCTCATTGAACTCCGCCAGACTTCCGGCTTCCGGCACGGGCGTCAGACAGTTGCGCCGGAACCAGCCCAGCTCACTTTCCACGCCGCCTTTTTCGTTCCCCTTGGCAGGGTTGCAGTACTCGCTCCGATAGCCCCAGTGCGAGCGGAAGGCGATGATGCGATCGGTCTCCACCCGCTGCCGCCCGCGCAGGATTTTCTTCACCACCGACCCCATGTTGTCGTAGCGCAGCGTGCGGAAGACGCCGCCGAAATAGGCGAACGCCAACTCGTGCGCTTCCAGCAGCGCTTGCTGTGTGGCGTGCGTGTAGGCGCGATGAAACGCGTCGCCCGATGCCATGCTGCGCATGGCGAAGATCTGGAGTTTGCACGCTTCGCCGTCTAGTTTCGCCACGGCCTCGAACCAATCCACCTGCGCCTCCTGGCCCGGTTCATAGCTCTGCGGCACGTACGCTTCCCTGCCGGAAGCGTTTGCTTGCTTCCACCGTTGCACGTATCGCCGCACCGTAGCTTCCGCGATCGGATGATCGAGGCGCTCCTCCTGCAGCCGCGTCCAGAGGCGATGCGCCGTGTGCCTCTGTTTACGCGGCGCCTGCCGGTCCGACTCCAGGATGCGGTCGATCGTTTCCCGCAATGGACCGATCTTCGGACACTCTCGTTGGTGCTTCTTTCGCTCCGGCGGGATCGCGCTGGCAACCGCCTGGCGCACCATCCGCCGGTGCACGCCGTACTTCCTGGCTAAGCCTTTGATCGTTTCTCCCGCCACAAAATCGCGACGGATCTGTTCGAATAACTCCACTTTGTGCCTCCTGTCCATCCCGGAATCTTGCCATCCGGGGCTGCTTCAGGTGGGCCAAATTAAAAGCGCGAAGGGGGCCAAATTAGAGTCGCGAACTCAATCGATTCAGATATTTGCTCAGGGAGAACCCCGGCCCAGCGCGATCCAGTTAATTAACGCGAGCTTCGCGATCAGACGAAATTGAGACGGCAATTCGGTGCCGCTGCTCACATCGGCCAGTTCTTCATCACGCCTACGACTTGAGTTCGTCCGGAAAAAGACACGTGCATCCTCCATGATGGTGAGATAACGGTACGGGCTGTTGTCGGCTTGAGATCGCGCGGTGCCGTAAGCTTTGACAGAATGGACGACAAACCCGATTGCGACCCAGCACCTGCTCCCACAAGGGTTCCCGTCGTGTGAGAGCACCTAACGTCAAACCCGCTCCGGCTTGCCCAGCCACAGTGGCGGCCCCTGCCACCGCAGCGCTGGCTCCAGTGACCACCTTTTCGAAAACCTTCTCAACGGACTTCGATGCTGTCTCAAGAAGAGAGCGCTAACGTCGGCCCCGGTGCCCCGAGCCACCTCTGGCAGCTATCTAACATATGTCATGGTGTCTCTTTTTCGAACCGAACGCGCGGAGAGTCACGGTGGATGTTCTTTCGAATCAATTTGGCAATATTTAGGGGTAGAATCTGGATTCCCATACTGGACGATTTGGCGCTAGCCGCAAACGGCTGTCCGTGCTATATTTAGGACGCTGCTGAGCGGGAGTAATTCAGTTGGAAGAATGCCAGCTTCTACCCACCCCCTTTGTTTTCTGTCGATTACATCGTTTGCTGTCTTTCCTGCTGTCCGTTAAAATGCGGCTCGCAGGAGAGAAATTGTGTCGCGAGTCAACATCGTCAAACGCATCAAGATTG
>CATPCN010000766.1 GCA_955652855.1 uncultured Chthoniobacterales bacterium
AGTTCCATCCGCTCGTTCAGAAAAACGGCGCCGCCTTTGCTCACATCTTCACCGCGTTTCACGCTGATGATCGCTTCGACGCCGTCCGCAAGATCGACAAGTTTTTTGTAGTTGCGCGGATCGACCAGAATGTCGCCGTAACTCAGAACGAACGGCGACGCGCCGACGAAATCGCGAGCAAGATCGACAACTTTTCCGGTGCCGTCTTGCACGACTTGCGTCGTATATTTTATGTCGATCTTATAGCGCGAGCCGTCTCCGAAATAATTTTGAACCACATCGGCGCGATAACCGACCACGATGAGAAATTGGCTCACGCCGGCATCGCGCAATCCTTCGAGAATGAGTTGCGCGACGGGCTTGCCGCGCACTTCGAGCATTGGCTTGGGAAGATCGTTCGTCAGCTCGCGCATGCGCGTGCCGCGCCCGGCCGCGAGCAAAACTGCTTTCGTGATCGCCTGCAAATGACGGAAACTATTTCGGGGTGTCGGTTTTTTCCTTCACCGAAAGCGCGGGCAGATCGAGTTGCTTGATCGCCGCGGCCACTTTCGGAACTTCGTCCTTCTTAATCTGCGCCCATTTTTTCAGCTGCTCGTCCAATCGATCGTTCAACGTTTTATAGGCGTCGTATTGCGATTGAGTCGGCGCGCTGTCTGCGCCTTCGATCACGTGGCTGAACGTATCGAACGATTCATTCAACATATTCGGGAAAGCGAGATTGCCTTCCGATCCCTTCATGTTGACTTGCATGAGCTGCTCTTCCGCTGGCGTCATTTTCTTCGTTAAATCATCGGCCGAATCGAGTGTCGGTTTCACCTTCGGATCATCCCCGAATTTTTTGTGCAACGATTGAAGCTGGTTTTTGACGTCGCGAATTTCATTCACCGCTTGGTGGAGTTTTGAAATTGAATCGTTCACCTGCATCGCGAGCTGAAATTGTTTTTGCAAATTCGCTTCGCCGCCTTTGGCGCGAGGATCGATTACAAGATGAAGCGGCGCGGTTTGAGTTTTGCCGGCGACAGCCAGCTTGATTTGATATTCTCCAGGCAAAGCGAGTGGTCCGCGCGGACCTGTCCCGGAATAAAATGCGCCCGGAATTTGCACCGGATCTTCGTAGCGCAAATTCCACGCGAAACGATTTATGCCTTCCTTGGCCGGAATCGTTTTAGGAGTCTCCACGCGATCGGGCCACTCCGGCGGCTGTTCGTTTTCCTTTTTCTCTTTGCTGGAAAGATGCCTGACGAGTTTGCCCTGCGCGTCGAGAATATCGAGCGTCACTTCATCTTTCGGCGCGGTCTTAAAATAATAATCGATGATCGCGCCGGGCGGCGGGTTGTCGCCTACCGGCTGACGCTTGTCGAATTCTTCTGGATAATGCAAACGCAGCGCGGTCTGCGGTTGATAAAGAATCACGTCGCCTTGCGATGATTGCGCGGTCAACTGGCGCAGCGGCGTGAGATCGTCGAGCACCCAAAACGAGCGGCCGTGCGTCGCGACGACGAGATCATTGTCCTTCACAACCAGATCGTGAACAGGCGACGGCGGCAGATTTAATTGCAACGGTTGCCAGTGCGCGCCGTCATCAAACGACATGAACACGCCGAGCTCCGTGCCGGCGTAAAGCAAGCCGCGCCGTTTCGGATCTTCGCGCACCGCATGCACATAAGCTCCGTCCGGAATGCCGCTCGTCGTCGCGCTCCAGGTTTTTCCGGCGTCCGTTGTTTTGAAAATGTAAGGCTTAAAGTCATCGAGCTTATGCCGATCGATTGCGGCGTAAGCTTTGTTCGCATCGAACGGCGACGCGTCGATAAGATCGACAGTGCTCCATTCCGGCATTCCTTTCGGCGAAACATCCGCCCAATGCGCGCCATCGTCTGTCGTCACTTGAATGCGACCATCATCCGTGCCGGCCCAAAGCATTCCCTGTTTCATCGGCGACTCCGTCAGCGCGAAAATTGTGTCGTAATATTCGACCGACGTGATGTCGTTCGTGAGCGGGCCGCCGCTCGGTTGCTGCTTCGATTTATCGTTGCGCGTTAAGTCCTGGCTGATCTGCGTCCAGGTCTGGCCGCGATTGGCCGATTTGAAAACGCACTCGGCCGCGGTGTAGACGGCGTCGGGATTGTGCGGCGAAAGCAACAGCGGCGCCACCCATTGAAACCGATGCTTAAGATCGACAGCGCCGTGGCCCGAGTTATCGATCGGCACCGGGCTGATGTCCTGATCTTGTTCTGTGTTCTTGTCGTAACGAACCGCGTAGCCTTCGCTGTTCGAATAAATGATGTGCCAATCGCGCGGATCGGGAACGACGAAACCACATTCACCATCGCCGGCTTGAAACCAATCTTCGCGACCGATCACGCCCGACTCACTGCGGCTCGCGATGCCGACATTCGAGTTGTCCTGTTGCGCGCCGTAGATGTGATACGGAAACGCGTTGTCGACGGCGACGTGATAAAACTGCGCCGTCGGCTGATTGTTTTGCGTCGTCCAACTCTTGCCGCCGTCCGTCGAGACGCTGGCGCCGCCGTCATTCGCGTTGCCGATGCGGTTTGGATTCGTCGGATCGATCCAAAGCCCGTGATGATCGCCGTGGCGCGCGGGCAACAGCGTGAAAGTTTTGCCGCCATCAACCGATCGAAATGCGCCGGTATTTAAAAGATAAACTGTGTCTGCTGATTTCGGGTCGGCGTAAACTTTACTGAAATACCAGGCGCGCTGGCGAAAACGGCCATCTTCATTTATCCGGCTCCAGTTTTGCCCGGCATCTTCTGAACGAAACAAGCCGCCTTCTTTTGCTTCGATCATCGCATAAACGCGATTCGAATCCGCGCCGGAAACCGCGATGCCGATCTTGCCGAGGATTCCATCCGGCAATCCATTTCCCTCGAGATGTTTCCAGGTCACGCCGTTATCTTCCGAGCGATACAATCCGCTGCCCGGTCCGCCGCTGGAGAAAAACCATGGCTGCCGGCGCGCCTGCCAGAGCGACGCAAAAACGACATTCGGATTATGCGGATCGAACACGACGTCGATGCCGCCGGTGTTTTCGTCCTTGCTCAAAACTTTCGTCCACGTCTTGCCACCGTCAGTTGTTCGGAAAATTCCGCGCTCCTGATTTGGACCGAAAGCGTGGCCGAGCGCCGCGACCAAGACCACGTCCGCGTTTCTTGGATCGACAATTAACGCGCCGATTTGCCGGCTGTCTTTCAGTCCAACATTTTTCCAGGTCTTGCCGGCATCGATCGATTCGTAAACACCGATGCCGTACGTCGTGTTGCCGCGGATGGCCGCTTCGCCCGTTCCCACGTAAACGACGTTGTGATCGGAGGGCGCCACCGCGATCGCGCCGATTGATGAGATTGCTTCCTTATCAAAAAGCGGCGTCCAATTTGCGCCGCCATCCGTCGTTTTCCAAACACCGCCCGCCACCGCGCCGAAGTAGTAAGTGTTCGGTTCACCCACCACGCCCTCGATCGCGAGCGCGCGTCCGCCGCGAAACGGTCCGATCTGACGCCATTGCATTCCCTTAAAAAGTTTTTCGTCGAAGGTGTTGGACGCGGGAGCGGGTGTGCTTTCGGCGCCGCGCGCGACCGGCAAGATCGACATAAACGCGCTGAGCAGAGAAAGAAGGAAGCGGGTCGAGTTCATTTCATACATTGAAAGAGAAGCGCGTTCATTCAACAAGAATGTCGCGGCTTGAACGGCAACTCTAATGATTGCGCGCGGACGCTGGTGTTTCAGTCTCGCCAGCTCCCGACTTTCCGAACGACCACGAAAAGACGGCGAAGATTTGAACGCGCGGTGAATCGCTCGTGCATCCGAAGAGCGGTGAAAGATCAAAGCGCACCCTTTTCGTTGGTCGCCAGGCAAGCGTTGGTCCGATGACAAATCCGCGCGCCTGATCGTCGCGCCTGATTGTCTCCTCGGCGTGGCGATATTGCATTTCAAGACCGACTTCGAGTTTTTCCTCAGGCAACAAGATTGGAACTTCAACGCTTTGCGCAAAACCCCAGCTGGTCGACTGACGGCCATTCACTTCCTGTTCAACCGACCAGTTCATCGCCCATTCCACCATGTGCTTGAAATCGTGAGAGAAGATCACTCCGAACTCGGCTGCATCCGACGCATCGAAACCGAATTTGTACTCGGCGAAGACCGTCGGATTGA
>CATPCN010000767.1 GCA_955652855.1 uncultured Chthoniobacterales bacterium
ATGCTGGTGCTGGTCGCGCTCATTGCCAGTACTGTGGGGACCTTGCTGTCGTTGAACGAGGCGAGGACCGCGCGCGCCAATGCGCAGAGCCGGTTTAACGATGTTCGCAAGCTGGCGGATTTCATGCTGAACGACCTTGACAACGCCATTCGCTCCAGCGCCACGGAGGCGCGTCACCTAGTCGTTACCCAGGCGCTTACGTACTTGGACAAGTTGGCGAAGAGCGCAAAAGAGGACGCATCGCTGGCGCACGACTCGATCCGCGGGTATTTGAAAGTAGGGGACTTGCAGGGGAATCCTCATTTTTCAAATCTGGGGGATCCGGCCGCCGCCAAGGAAAGCTACAACAAGGCCCTTCAAGTTGCTGAGACGCTCAGCGCCACGAATCCGGACGATACACGCGCGCGTCTGGACGTCGCGAGAGTGAATTCCAAGTTAACCGACATATTCGCCATGAGGGGCGATACCACGGAAACACTCAAGCGCTACCGGCAGGTGCAGCAGGTCTTCGAATCGCTGCCGAACGATCACGATGCGAAATTGAATCTTAAAGCCGTAACCGAGCGAATCGGCACTGTTCAGCTTGATCGGGGCGATACGGCCAGTGCGCTCGAGAGCTATGGCCGCTACTTGAAAATTGCGCAGCAGCTTTCTCAGGATCCAACTGACCTTCGCGCACGCCGCAGCGTGGCGCTGGCATTTGAAAAACTTGGTGATACCCTGGCGCAAACCGGCGATGTCGACGGAGGACTAGCCAAGCTTGGCGAGGCGCTCTCAATTTATCAGCAGATCGCCGCGGCCAATCCGACGATTGGCGCGCGCGCGGATTTGGGGACCGGCCACATGAAGCTTGGAGATACTTTAGCAACTGTGGGAAGGAATGAGGATGCTCTCAAGAGCTTCCAGACCGCGCTAGAAAAGATTCGGATGCTTGTTAAGGAAGATCCCAAGGACATTGCACAGAAACAGTATCTGTACGACGTCCTCTGGCGTCGCGCAAAGACGCTCTACAAGGTCGGCAAGCGCGATCAGGCTCGGCGAGCGACGGAGGAGGTATTGGAGATCTTGAAACCAATGTTGGACGGGCCGCAGCCGGATCCACGGGAAATGTCGCAGTATTGCGAACTGGTACTTACGACACCATTCAAAGATTTGCAATCGCCGGGCTCGGCGCTTCAATATGCAAAGCGCCTGGTAGAAATCAATGGGACAGACGCTTACACTTTGGATTTGTTGGCTCAAGCATATTACCGAACCGGCAATGCGATCAACGCTGTGCAAACCGAGGAAAAGGCTTTGGCGCTTCTCCCGCCCAACAGCGTCTCCCAACAAAAAAAAGAACTACAAGCGCATCTTGCGACGTTTAGCGCGCGCCCGACACGCAAGAAGGCCAAGTAATCCGGACGCGGCCAGCACAATGCTTGACGGCTCGGGACTGTCCGCCGGAAGTACGGTTGTGTTGATGAAGCCGCCGCTGGTGGCTGAGCCCGTCGTGCCGGCGAGTGTTAAGGTATTCCGCACGCCGAGGGCGCTCAGATCGCTCGGGAACGTAGTTCCCGCCATAGTGTTGCCGGTGGTGGCGATGAGCGTCCCCAAAGAATTCGCCGGCGCACATGGAAACGCTGTCAGGCAGAGATCGGTCTGTAGCGTGACATTGCCCGTAGGATCCAGTTGAATCTGCTCTCCGTGGATAATCGGCGGGGGGGTCGATAAAGTAACTGAGCGTGTAAGAGAAGGTCTGCCCCTGAGCGGCTGTGAAGTTGCCGTTAAGCATGAAGCCGATCCCGGACATATCGAATGGCGATAGGCTGATCTGGTCCGAGGTGAGGCCGCCTAGAGGTCCGCTAAACGTAAAACCCTTCAGAGTGAAAAGACCGTTGTCCTGCGAGCAGCTAAAGCCGCCCACGAGATAACTCGACAGCACGTCTTCCTGGCACTGCGCGGCCGCGAAGGCGGACGTGCCACCCAACGCCGATAAAAACATTACCCCTATGAAAAACTTCTTCCGAGTACCCATGAATAGAGTTTTGCGTTTCGAGGGCGCTGAAGTCAAGAGAACTAGTACAATCTAAGGCGATTTCAGATCCGCTTGGTGGGGCAGGATGGTATCCTGCCGTTCGATTAGCGAATCCTGGTGCGCGCCCGGAACGCAAGCAGACCCAGTAGTCCGGTGGCGGTCAGCAGGATCGCGGCAGGCTCGGGTGTGAGGGTGGTCATGTTGTCAAAACCGCCCGATGTCGCGGCGCCGTTGGTACCATCGAGGGTGAAGGTGTTCTGTACGTCAAGCACGTTCAAGTTGGCCAATGGAGCCGAAGCGATCGGGCTCTGAGTGGTAGCGGTTAATGTGGTGATTGTATTCCCGAGCGCACAAGGAACAATGCTGTTCGAGCACAGGACCGTGTTCAGTGTGACCGCACCCGTTGGATCAAGATCTATCTGTTCCCCATGAATAATGGGCGGTGGATCGATGAAGAAGCTCAGCGAGTAGGTCAATTTCTGGCCCGGGTTGGCAACGAACGTTCCCAAGAATTTGAATCCGATCTGGCCGGGCAGGTCGACTGGAAAAACATTGATCTGGGTGGCGTCAATGCCACCCATCGGCTGCATGAAGACGAACTGCTTGATCGTGACCACTCCCCCGTCTTCCGTACACTGAAATCCACCAGTAATATATGTTTGCAGAGTGGCCGTCGGGCACTGCATCGGCCCCGCCAATGCTACCGTGCTCCCGAACACTCCCAAAAGTGCCAAGCAAATGAAAACCTTCCTCCGAACGCCCATTTCAGGACTGTACCCCTTAGCCTGACAGAAGTCAAGCCAATTCGGTACAATAGTAGGCGCGCCGGGTACTATCGCCGACCCCTTTATTCCCAATCATTTGCGTATGAATATCAGGAAAACACTTTGAAAATAGGCTTCGTAAGTCTCGGCTGCCCCAAGAACCTGGTGGACACCGAAGTCATGATGGGGCAACTGGTCGAGCGCGGCCATCAGCTTACGCCCGATCCGGGGGATGCCGACGTCTTGGTGGTGAATACGTGCAGCTTTATCGATCCGGCC
>CATPCN010000768.1 GCA_955652855.1 uncultured Chthoniobacterales bacterium
GTGGCAGCGGCTTGAGCTCGGCGGGGTGATCCTTGAACTCGGGGACGTACAGCGCTCCCGTGTGAGTGACCTCGAGCCCCATCACGGCCGGGCGAACTTCAAGGTCCAAGAGCGCGTGCTCGACGTTCATGAGCCTTGCCGAGCCGATGCGAAGCGCCAGCAAGAACTGCTCAAAAGCAAAACCGTTTCTCCGAATGAAGCGGAGCGCGCCACAAGTGCGGCCAAAGCGCAGGAGAAAAATCTCGAAGCTGCGAAAATGCGCATTGTGCAGGCTCACGCCCAACTGGCGGATGTCGACGCGCAGATGCGCGAAATGCAAGTGACCGCGCCGAGCGATTCGGTGCTCGAAGTGTTAAGTGTGAAAATTGGCGACGTGCTTCCGGCCAACCGCGAAGTGGCGACATTGCTTCTGCCGCAACATTTGTGGGTGCGCGTTTTTGTTCCGGAACCGTGGCTCGGTCTGATCAAAGTCGGCGATCATGTGCACGTTCGGGTCGATTCATATCCGGACAAAGATTTTGACGGCATCGTCGAACAAATTAATCGCCAGGCCGAATTCACACCGCGCAATGTGCAAACGGTCGAAGACCGCATCCGTCAGGTTTTCGGAGTTAAGATTCGTCTGCCGAACAATGACGACCGCTTGCGCGCCGGCATGTCGGCCGATGCCTATTTTCCGAATGTGAAATGACTGTCATCCCGAACGAAGTGAGGGATTTCACATGAACACTTTGCGCGCACGAACAATAGCTTGTGTGACCATTTACCCGGTGGGAGGTCCCTCGTCGTCTGTGCGACTCGGGATGACTCCGCGAAATGTTTTCGTGTTTCTTTCGTAGTTTTTTGGCTTCCAGATTTTCTTTTTATGCCTGAAGCGATGATCGAGTGCGAAGGGCTGACGAAACGCTTCGGCGCGTTTGCCGCGGTCGATCACGTCACGTTTTCCGTCGGCAAAGGTTCTATCTTCGGATTTCTCGGACCGAACGGTTCCGGAAAATCGACAGTCATCCGAATGCTGTGCGGAATTCTTGAGCCGACTGAAGGCACGGCGCGAATTGGCGGGCACGATGTTTCTCGCGAGACGGAATCCATCAAAGAGATGATCGGTTACATGTCGCAAAAGTTTTCGCTCTACGACGAGCTGACCGTGAATGAGAACCTGATTTTTTTCGGAAAACTTTACGGCTTGGGCGGCCGCGAATTAAATCAGCGGCGCGATGAATTGATCGCGATCACACATCTCGAGCCGTACATCGACAGGCGCGCGGCGTTACTTTCCGGCGGCTGGCGGCAGCGTCTCGCCATGGCGTGTTCGCTCATGCACAAACCGTCCGTCCTTTTTCTCGACGAACCGACCGCCGGCATCGATCCGGTCGCGCGCCGCGAACTGTGGGATTTGCTTTTCGAGTTCGCGGGCCAAGGGATGACGCTCTTTGTCACCACACATTACATGGACGAAGCGGAACGCTGCGATCACGTCGGCTATATTTATATATCGAAGTTGATCGTGTGCGGCGAACCCGACGAGTTGAAACAGATGCCAGAAGTGAATCCGCCGGGCACGCGCCGGCTCGATGTGACCTGCGACCACGTGACGAGCGCATTGCAGGCGATGCGACAAGTTTCCGGCGTTCGTAGCGCGACGGTGTTTGGCCAATCGATGCACTTGCTCGTCGATGAAAATGTGTCGCGCGATCTGATTGACGAAAAACTGCGCGGCGTCGGAATCTCAAGCGCCGAGATTCACGAGATCGGGCCTTCGCTCGAGGATGTGTTCGTGACGCTTTCCGCGGAACAAGCGCGCCAACAAGAAAAGGCCGCGTGATGAGAAAACGGGTCATCCCGAGCGAAGCGAGGGACCTCTCAGTTGCAATGGACGCTTTCTTAAACCGCACGAGGATCAACAAAGCGAACACGGTCGAGCATTATACGAACCTTTCCGCTGCGAATGAGAGATCCCTTGTCCTCTGCGGGACTCGGAATGACAGCTTATTTTTCATATGAAACGCGTTCCCTTTCGCGGCCTCGGTGCGATTTTGTTCAAGGAATTCATCGTCGTTTGGCGCGACCCGATGACGCTTTTCTTCATGCTTTTTCCGCCGCTTATCGAGATGGTCGCTTTCGGTTACGCGCTCGATAACGACGTGAGGCACATGGCGATGTCGATCTTGAACGAAGATCGCACAATCGAAAGCCGGCAGTTTCTCGATCGCTTCGTTAACACCGAGACGTTTCGCATTATCGGCGAAGTGCAAAACGTGGAGCAGCTCGCCAGCGAGATTCGCAAAGGGCGCGCGTATGTCGGGCTGCAAATTCCGCCGCACTTCACGCGCGATTTGCGCGCGGGCCATCCCGCGCAGGTCGAGATGTTGATCGACGGCTCGAACTCCACCACCGCGCTTCAGGCGCTCAACACCGCGCTCGGCGTGGCCTTGACCCAATCAGTGGAAATGATGATGCGCGATAGCGGCCGGCACACTGTCCCGATCGAGATCCGGCCGCAAATGCTTTACAATCCCACCATGCGCAGCCCGAATTTTTTCGTGCCGGGCGTCATCGGAGTTGTTTTGCAGATCGGAACCACGTTTGCCACCGCCATGGCGGTGGTGCGCGAGCGCGAGCGCGGCACGCTCGAGCAACTACTCGTTAGTCCACTCAGCCGCTGGGCTCTTATGCTAGGCAAACTCGTTCCTTACCTTTGCATCGGAATGATCATGGCGATTTTGCTCTTCGCCATCATGCGTTTTGTTTTCGCGGTCCCGATCGCCGGCAGCGTCGTCGCGATGATGCTGGCGACGCTAATTTATGTTTTCGCTTTGCTTAGTCTTGGTCTTCTCGTTGCCACGAAAGCGGAGAACCAAATGCAAGCGCTGCAAATGTCCATGACCTTCATTATGCCGAGCGTTTTCTTTTCCGGCTTCATTTTCCCGCGCGAAACAATGCCCTGGATCTTCTATGCGATCGGCGCGCTCTTGCCGACGACCTATTTTATCTCGCTCATGCGTGCCATCATTCTGCGCGGCGCAAGTTTTCTGGAATACTGGCCGCACCTCGCCATCCTCATCATTATGTCGATCTTGTTGTTCAGCGTCTGCGCGCTGATGTTTCGCAAGAAGATCGGGTGACCGATCAATCGCTCTCGTCTTTGAAGAGCGACCGAATCTCTTCGCGCAATTCCGGTGAATTTTTATGTCCGTGCGCGGAAACGGCATGTTGCACCGCGGCGTCGAGCACTTCCTCTTCCGTGCCAGAAATTTTCAGCGAACAATTTTTCTCGCTCGAATAAGTCCGGCAATCGATTGATTTGCGTTGTGCCATATAATTAACTCTTTTTCAGTGCGGCCAAATCCTTCAGCACCTGGTCGCTGTGCTCGGCCGGTTTCACACCCGTGTAAACCTTTGCGATCTCGCCTTTGGGATTGATCAGGAACGTATTCCGCGCCGCCATTTTTGCGCCTTCATACTCCTTGATCGATCCATATTGCGCTGAAACCTTCGCGTCGGGATCGGCCAGCAGCTTGAAGTTCAATCCTTCCTTCGCGCAAAAATCTTTGTGTGATTGCGCGCTGTCCACGCTCACGCCGAGAATGACCGCGCCGGCCTGCTCGTACTTCGCCAGGTCACGCTGGAAATTGTGCGCCTCGAGCGTGCAACCACTCGTGAAATCTTTCGGATAAAAATAAAGGACGACCCATTTGCCGCGATAATTTTTCAAGCTCACTTGCGAGCCGTCACCCGCCGTTAGGCTAAAGTCCGGCGCTGGCTTTCCCGCAGCAGGTTGATCAGCGGCGTTCATGACCGCGCTCGGCGCGAGGATTGACAAGATCATCAGGAAGATTTGTTTCATGTTCATAAAGGTTTCCTCCGAATTTTGAGTGAGGAAGAATCGCGAATTCCTCGGAGAACACAACGGGCGTATTCATTTCAGATGAGAATCTTCACGATCGGGCATTCGACGCGCAAGATCGACATATTTATTTCGTTGCTCGAAGAAAACGAAATCAAACTCGTCGTGGACGTGCGCCTGCTCCCGGGCTCGAAGCGTTATCCGCAATTCAACAAAGACGCGCTCGCCGACTCGTTAGGCAAAGCTGGAATTCGCTACGAACATTTTCCGGAACTCGGTGGTCTGCGAAAGCCGAAGAAGGATTCAAGAA
>CATPCN010000769.1 GCA_955652855.1 uncultured Chthoniobacterales bacterium
GTAGAGTACGCGCCTTGATCCAGCCCGCTCCCCGCAAGTACTGCATGAACTGGCGCTCGTGGTGACCGGCAAACGTCACTTCTTCACCTTGAGCCCGAGTTCAACCAGGCGGCGGATGGCTTCGGACCGGGATACGTCATTGCCCACATTTCGACATCCGCGACAGTCCCAGAATTAAGCCGATCTGGAATGGGCTTTTCAGACAGGCGGTGGCTTTGAAAGCGCGTCTGGTAGATCAGCCGGTACATGGATAATGCGAGAGGCCCGGGAAGGCTGGCTCATCCTTGAATCGTACCTGGCTGCGAGATCCAACAAGCGCCTCTTAGTAAATTCATCGGCCTTGTCAGCAAGGCTGCGGCAACGCGCAGCATGCTCTTTCAGAAACGAACGGTCCATTAATCCCCCCAAACACAACTAGCGACATCTCCTGACCGCGGACGGCGACGACAACATCGAACTCAGGACATTGCTGTGACGTCGTACTCGCACTTCGGCAGCATGTTCTGCGATCATTGAGACCATGAGGGCCTCCCGATGACCAGCTAGACCCGGTTAGCTTGTGCTTTCGTCGAATTGGCGGGCAAGAGTAAGCAAGACACAGCTCCGCGAAAATTAGTCTTATCCCCAGCGCAAATGGGGGAAAACCCGGGGTCTACGCGTTCTGATTGACATAAGGAAGGCCTCACCCCACGATGCACGCTGAGCGTGCGAGCAGTAGTTCGCAGAGTCGAACGCGTGGGGACGCCGATGACTACGATCCAAGCTGTCTTATTTGGGGTGATGCTGGCGTGGACGCCAAGCTTATTCTTGGTCAGCTTAGCAATGAAATCCGTTCCGTCCTGGATAGCCTTCTTGGTGTAGAACTCGTTGGACGAAGAAAAATTAAAAAAAAAAGCTGCTAGGGTATTTGCCGAAGCCATTGCTGCATCACCATGCTCCTTGGCTTTCTGCTGAAATTCCTCAACGTTATTCATCTAATAAGTCCTTTTCGGTCAGTCCGAGGGAATTGGCTGGCGACCTGAAGCGGATATAGTGCACTGCAGCATATTGCGCAAGGATATTGCTGCTATGAAGGCTTTGTCGCCAAGTTCCGTGGCGACGGTGTGTTGTGTTATTTCGGCTGGCCGCGGGCGACGAATGAGGATGACGGGGAGCGGGCTGTCGCGGCGGACTGGCCATCATCGCCATGCGTGAGGGCGATTGGCCAATCTTAGCCTTCTGCTTCCAACACCTTTTGCACTGCCGGTCGAGCTTCGATGCGTTTACGATGCGCCGCGACGCGTTCAAATTTATCGACAGGCCCAAGGTCAGCTCGATCGAGCCATCGCGAGAATACGAGTAGGTACGGATCCGAGATCGTGTATTGGTCGCCGTGCACATAGGGACGACCATCAGACATCTTGTTATCGATCATAGCGAAGGATTCATCGAGGCTCGCGCTGGCCTTGGTCTTCATTGCCGCAGCTATTGCTTCACCCTCGCCGTACCGAGTTGGCCGAAAGACGTGAGCGAAGGCGATATGCACGGTCGCCGTCAAAAACAGATTGAAAGCCTGCATGTCGCCGAATGCGAAACTATCGGTGTTTGCAGCCAACTTAGCTTCGGGGAAAGTCTGCGCGATGTAGCCCAGTATAACGGGGCTCTCCGTCAAGATCCCTTTGTCAGTCGCCAGCGCCGGAACACGACCCTTGGGATTTATTTTCAAGTATTCGGGTGAGCGTTGTTCGCCAGCCTTTAGGTCAACGCGCTGGGTTGTGTAGAAAGCCTTCGCTTCTTCCAATACGATGTGTGAGGCCAATGAGCAGGCACTGGGGGCGTAGAAGAGTTTGAGCATTCGGCTGGCTCCTCAGACTGGCGTGGAACGGCAGTATCGCAGACTGCCCGGCATTGGGCAATTCCGGGAACTACCAGCGAAACCCGTCCGCCCCGAGGGGCCCACTCCATATCGGCATCCAAAAGGGACCCCTTTGAGCGGCGAGTTCGGCCGGTAGCGCTCGCACCGTCGGGCGGTTCATTCGGCGACGCAGGTGCGGTCTTTTCGGCATCGCCACGCAACGCGGTTTCCGAGTGATTGGAACGGCATTATTCGCTTTCGGTTCCGGCGCCGGGATCACAGCGCCGACCGTCATTCGCTCCGTGATCGCCGTAGCGGCCGCCACCTGCTCCCGTATCGTTCGGGTATTGGAATTCGCAACGGCACCGCCTGTGGGATGCGAAGCCGCGATGTTTGCTCGCGTCGTATCGGAAGCGGCAGCGGCGTTACTTGCAGGCTGTGGTCGTGTCTTCCATGAACGAGGCGAGAGTGAGATGCGAGATGCTGAAGGCTCGACTTGCCCTGCGATCACGGTGGGCCTCGCCGTGGTGAGATGGGCCCTATCGCGGGCGTGAGCAGACGACGGCTTTTCGGTCTCCGCCGCGACCGTGGACTTGATTTCCGTCGTCGCGGAATTGGTCTTGAACGACGCCGGCTCTGGTTCAATGACTGGCAGCCGCCCGGTCGAAACAGCTGAACCTGTTCGCGTCCGTGCATCCTTCGATGCTCGCTTGCGGGGGTAAAAGGCAGCTACAGCCGACCAAGGTCGCGGCCAGCGCGCCGACGAGAAGCGCCCTCATGCAATTCCTCCTTAGAGGGCTGGGTTCCGCTCGCATTTCTTGCTGCGTCATAATGTTGGCGCTGATCGTCTATCTGTTGTGCAAAAATGTTAAACGCTCATTAAGCGTCCAGCCTTCGCCGCGAGAAGCTCTTGCATGGTTAACGTCTGTGCAACGCGGCGCCGTAGGTGAGTAGCTTTGCCGGCGGGTCGAAGCGTTTCCGCGATGCTGACGAGCGACGATGGCGACGTCCGTGCCTATGTCGTCGCGATGCTGGGCTGGCTTTGTTGCGCTGGAGGCCGCGCGCGGCGAAGATGCGCTCCGCCGCATGGATGAGTATGAAAGCATTTGGTTGAGCGCAATCTATCCAAAACCGAAACCGCATTTGCGGGGAGGTTGGCAACTGAGGACCTTCTGAACTTTGTCGAGCGTCGCCGGATTAGGCTCGATTGGCTGCTATCGGGCAATCTGAAAGGACTGCTTAGGACCGTGCGCGCCAGAGCGGCCTAACCAGTTGTATCTCTGTCTTCTAAGCCCGCCGGTTCAAGCCCGGCGTGCACTGCATCCAAACGGCGCTGCAGCGGTTCGACGGCGCTGCAGCATTCAATCACGTGCGCCCTCGGAAGGTAGCGCCTTCAGCTCCGTCGCGAGTTGCCGCAACAAAGGCCTTTTTGGAACAAAAGTTCCATTTACGAATTGAATGTGCTGCTGAAGGGCTGGGAAACCCAAGGTGGCGTGATGACGACCTTACAAGCAATGTGTTTGGGAGCGATGCTCGCGTGGACACCCTCGCTCGTCGTGTTGGCATTGGTGCTTCGCGAGGCTCCACTAGATGAGCTTGAGCGCGACCCATCCTAAAGCATAGACCCATCCCAACATTGCCAACACGATAGCAATGACCAGAACCGCCATAAATAATCTATGCTTCATTTCATCACGCGCGATCGCTGCTCGA
>CATPCN010000770.1 GCA_955652855.1 uncultured Chthoniobacterales bacterium
ATTGCCGTTGACGCCCGCCATCACTCGCCCGCGTAACGTCCCGTAAACGTGGATGGCCCCCCGCGAAGATCTCCGCTCCGGAAGCGACCGAGCCCAGCACGGTCACGTCGCCTTCGGTAAACACGACAGACTGACCGGAGCGTACCGGACCTGCGAGCAGAAGCGATGTCGCTGGCTCAGCCTTAGCCTGCGGCTTCTCGGGCTCGTTCTGATTAACCACGCAATGTCGTCCACCAGTCAGCAGGGGTGGCATGCTCGGAGAAATTCGCGACGCGTCGACGCCTTCGGAGCCCAAGAACGCGAATATTCCGCGTTTCAAGACTCGAGATAAGATGCATGATGGCAGAACCGCTCAGATCCGCCGCGGACAGATCGAGCACGATTGGCCGTCGCACGAAAAATCCAGGCGAATGAGCAAGCGTCTCGTCGATCTCCGCGAGCCAGCCGGCAATAGGCACAACCGGACTGAACACGAACGCGACGTAGGACCGGCCACGGACGCGTACCGCCTGCCGTTGCTGCACCGCCTGTGAAATCATGAATAACAACCCGCTGTGTTTTCGATTGGTTAATCATATTGAGCTATGTTCGGTTAATCGTTGGTTAACGTTAAGCCTATCGCGGCAAGTGCGGTGGCCCGGACCAACGCCAAATGCGACGTCTGGTTTTGCGACTCAGGATTCGCCCGAACCGCCATTCGGCTGTATCAAGTCGGGTGTCAATCCCGTCAGACGCGTCGTACCTAGCGGTGCTACCCTAGATCGATCCGCAGGAGCGCGGGCTATCGACAGCACCGGACAAGGCGCTCATGGCCTCCGAACAAAACACCGCGCGCAAGGCAGCCCCGGTGGCCAGGCCGCGAAAACGCCCCCAGGCGCTTCGAGTCAGAAAAGCACGTTGGCGGCCCGAAATCGGCCGCCGCCGTTGCTCGACACAAAAATCCGACCTGGTTGCCGCTAACATCAAGCCGGAACATCGCGACATCGCGTTCGCCGCGCCCAAGGATCGAGAAGGCCGAAACGCACGGCACGAATGCTGGCATCATTCGCGCCGAGTGGTAGGTGACCGCGTGCTAACGGTCCTTCGAACGAACTTGCGCTCGCGCATCTCCGTTACGTTCTGCCTGCCAGGTTTGAAATTGTCGGAACAGCGCGTCCTTCTCGGCTTCCGACTGCAGCTTTCCCGCGGCCGGATGCTGTTTCAGGAACTCCTCGAACCGCTGCCGTGCCACCGGTTCGACGCCGTGGTTGTCGAGCCATTGCTGCGCGGCGGGCAACCGGTTCCAACCGGCCAGCGGCGCCGAAAGCGAGACCTCCTTCCACTTTGGGTGGAATGGCGGGTTCTGAAATTTCGGGAAGTTCGTGAAGAAGGCATCAACGAACAGGGCGAGCTTGCGATATCGATCCGTGTTAGGAGCCCAATTATAGGCTGCAAGAACCGCGGGGACCGCAATGGTGTCGACCTTTTCGCCTTCCGCGATCAGGTTTGGATAGTCCTTCGAAGTCAACGTCGTCGGCAAATAATCGCCCTGCAGTGGTTTTGCATAGTCCACTGCGGCTAGGTGAAACCGACCGTCGTTGCTGAAGCTGCTGACAGATTTGTACGGCTTGCCCCCAACCACAATCACGGCGTCGACCTCGCCCTTCTTCAATTTCTCCATCGCGATCCGCTGCTCGATATAGACGAAGTTCGCCTTGAGCCCGAGCCGCTCGAACACGGTCAGTGCAGTCACGAAGGTGCCGCCATTGGGAAGGTCGACACTGATCGTCTTGCCCTCAAGATCCTTCAGGCTTTGGATCGATTTTGGCGCAATGACTTGCATCTCTTCATTATAGAGCTTGGTTACATAGGTGAACTGCTTCTTGATGTCCTTCGCGAAGCCCTTCTTCTCGAGATAATCGAGCGTGTCAGCCCGGACGACGCCGAGATCGACGCCCTGCAGGAACAGGATGTCGGCTACGCTCTGGACGGAACCTCGACCCACGATCGGAAGCAACCGCAGCTTGTTGCCATTATCCAGCAGGGAAGCCAGATCGGCGCCGAACTGAACGTAGGTGCCCCCAATGGTGCCGGTGATCACCGTCACCGTATTGACGTTCAGGGCCTGCTTGGTCTGGACCGATCCGAACTGAAAGATCGCTTTCAGACTGTCGCTGACCTTGGCCGGATCATATTCCGTTTCCTCGGCCTGTGCCGTTAAGCCACAGGCCATCATCGTGATGATAATCGCCAGTCCCACAAATCGACGCATGGTGTTCCCCGTGCTGGTCTTAAAGATTAATTCTGCATCTGAGCGAGGCGCTCCTGGGCGTCCGCGGATCCAAACTGGGCCGCCCTCTCGTACCAGCGCCGCGCCTTTGCCGGGTCAGGCGTGATGCTCCGCATGTCCTGCGTCCCCAACACGGCCGGATCGTAGGTTTGCGCCAACAGGTACGCAGCGCTTGCATCCTGCGCCTCGGCGGTGCGCTCCAGCAGCAGTCGGGCGGGTACGATGTCGCCCACCGCGATCAGGCTCTTGGCACGTTTCATCAGTCCGGACAGTTCGTCCAAATCAAACCGTCGCGGTGGCGCGGCCGCGACCGGCGGCGCGGCCGCAACTGCCGCTGCAACCTGGGCAGTATGTCCGGCCTGGTCGATGGCACGCGGGGAACCTTGTACATCCACTGCCGCCTCTTGCGGGTCCAACTTGCGGGACGACATCGTGGCGTGAGAATCGGTGTCCCCCTCTCCCTGCGAGAGATCATCGCTGGCCAAGGCAAGGGCGGTCGCGTGCCGCTTGAGCTGATCCACAGCGAGGGCTGACGCTCCCTGATCCGATTCCTTTGTTACGACAATATTTGGAATGGAAGCGAATGTTCGAGCAAAATTGCTCGTGGGCTCAAATGTTGCCGCCGAAATCCCATTCTTCATTTCGCTCGTGAACAGACCCAATTCGTCGAATAAGTTCGGCTTCAAGACGAGCGCGCCCGCGATCACGGCGGCCACCGCCATCGTGGCTCCTGCGCGCAGGGCAAGACGCCGAACATAGACGCGACGTCGTACTCTCAGTACGTCAAATCCGGCTTCATCGCGCCGCTCGGCCTCCGGTTCAACCGAACAAGCTTCGTCGTCAATGGCCCGATCGACGGGTTCCAATAACAACGGCATCCGATCGTCAAAACCATCAGAATCGAATCTTGCCGATGGAACCGGCAATCTTGCACGCCGCTGCGGAGCGAAAGCCCGCACATCGAACCGATCCGGTCTGGTCGATCTTTCGACGTGATAGTTCGCGGCATCGCGGTCATCGTTGACGCCGGCATTGAACCTGTCGTCATGCTTCGCGGACGCAGACTTCGGATGCGAGTTCGGCCGCTCATCGTACCGCATAGCACTGCCTCCCACTGCAGCTCCGGCTTCGGAGCGGCTTTGCAATAAGATCGAATTTGACTATAAAAAACGATCTCGTTCAGGCAACGAATACTTTAACTATTGGTTAACGACTTTACATTTTTCGGCCAGTTTTGCGGCACAGAGGAGGCAACCCGGTACCAAGGCGCGATTTCTGGTTGCGTTCGACGCGACGAATTGCCCTCGAGCCAGGGCCGTCGGCCGGTCGCGGTTGAGCGAGCTTTTTGGCCAAATCCTCCGATCCCCGAGCGGGCGGCAGCGCCAGGTTCCTCTGGAACCGGGCGCGAACCATACCTCGGCCTGAAGGCATGCAGGTCACCATTATTCAAACATGGACAAGGCTCACCGCACCTCGGCTACTTGCCCAGCAGCGCACTATTTTCATCATTCGTCAATTGATGGCGAACTGTCTCAGTGCCAAGCTTTCGCCGCTCTGAAAAAAAATAGGAAAACGGAATCGGCACGATAAGCGATGCATTAAATTCATCGTTTGAAATGATGATGTTCCATTCTTCCGAGTCGTCATGATCGGTGTAGAGCCATATCTTTTCAATCAGCTTACATGCGTGGTCATACGCGTCATTTAGGCTATTGAGTTCCTTGCCGCTGTCATCAGGAATACGGCTGTCCTTGGACTTTAAATGAAAATAGAAACGGGGCATCTGCTTCTCCACCAGAGTCAAAGAATCAACCAAAGCATCAAGCTTGTTCGGTGCTCGGCTTTGATAACGCGTAGCTGTTGAGCTGAAGTGGATTTTGGTGGGCGCAATTAAAACTAAGACGATTAAAATGCTTTGCCAAAAGGCAGAGAATACTTAGCCAGCAAGGCTGCCTTTCGAGACGCGCTCGAATTGGCCAGGCGATTTGAGCAATGCGAAATGGCGAAACTTACGGCTGCTGCCGCCTGAATGTGGGCGTTAAGGGCTAGGCGAGACGGAGACAGGCCAATCGGCGTTTCCTGAATGCTACTTCAAGTGGCGAGCATGCCGAGCGAAATTGGCGAGCCGCTCCAGCGGCGGCGCGCACGGCGCGGCTAAAGGTGTCAATCGGCGTCCTTGCACGCCGAAACACACCTTGAACAGCCGAAGCACGCCGAGACAGGTCCGGAAATCCCTGTTCGGGATGAGGCCGATTGACCAGGATGGCGAGGACGAGCCCCTCGGTGTTGGGCCCGATCGATCGCCCCCGGCGCCGGAATCGATCGGGAGTCCACTCGGCGTAACGC
>CATPCN010000771.1 GCA_955652855.1 uncultured Chthoniobacterales bacterium
CCACCCATCCGCTCAAACGAGGTCCGATGCGCTCCAGTTCCCCTCTGATCAGCAAGTCCAGACTCGCAAACTGCGGCCCGCCCGTGGCGCATAGCTCGAGGACAATCGCCCGGTATGTCGCCCTTGCGGTCGTACGTCTTTGACCGGCGATTACCGAAAGCACAATGAATCGAAGGGCTGCGCGCTGAACCAGTCCATTAGGACGAGCCGAAAGATACAAACCCGCGAGCAAGTACTGCCGGGCAACGGCGGCATCGCGTTCGCGCACCACTTTGATCGCACAGAAAGCCGATTCCGGCGTGACGTCCTCCAGAAGCTTTTGAAGAAGCGGCACATACGCTAACACCATCTCGCTGTGCGCGATGGGCGCGCGACCCATCACGCCACGAACCAAGTTCTCAAGCGTGTTGACTGGCCATGGCCAGCGTTCGATCTCCTCCCGCGATGCCCGTTGTACTCCTTCCTCAATCGCGCGAAAAATGCCAGTGATTTCCTCGTCCGAGGCTTCACGCCGCGATCCCTCGTATGCGTGCATCATATTCCTGACCTGTGTGACGTCCGCGCCCGAATCCGCGGCATGCGCTTGGGCAAGCGCTTTCTGCAAGCATTCCATCGCATCGTCGTAGCGCCCCAACTGAATTAGTGCATTGCACTTGTTGAACCACGGTTTTGCATATCCGTTCGGTCTTCGCATGATTGCTTCGTCGGCGCACGTAAGCGCATCCTGGAATCTTGCCATGTCCACCAAATAAGCCGATTTCAGTGTCCACAGTTCCACATACTCCCCATCGAGTCTTAACGCGCGTTTTCGATCTCCTCGAGAGCGGCGTGCAACGCCAAGCGCTCCTCGGCGGGAAACGTCTCACACATTGCTTCGCGCTGTAGGCAACTCTTCGCGTCCAGTTCGCGAAGGTGCTGAGCCCGGTTGCGCCGGACGCTTACCTCCTCGTTGGCGCCTAACTCTTTCGTCGCAAGTGCAATTTCCAGCAGGGCGGCGGCCATCCCATGTTCATTGTCTCCGGCTGCCTGCTGGCTGGCGTTAACCAGCAATGCAGTCAAGGATCTGCCCTCATGCAAGGCCGCGAGGTGCGCCCTAACGATAACATCGAAGCCCTCTGGACCTCGCTGTAATGCGATGGCCGCCCATTTCCGGTACTCCTGCTCGTTAGGCGCAAACTGCGTTACTCCGCCCAATGCGCGTGCGTGCCGGTTATCAATGGCAAATGTCTCGCGGTAGAGTTTCCCGGCCAGCAACCCTTGGCCCAGGTGTTCTTGCCGGATGTAGGCTTCGGCGTAGATGATCCCGGCGTCGCCCGAATAGCGTTGATGCAAGCTTCTCAAACGGTCTAGAGCGAGGTGAACGCGGCCGTGTTCCGCTTCAAAATAAGCCCGCTCGATGCCGTTCTGACAATCGTTCGCCGAACCGTGAAAAGATCTCATTCACTCCTGCCGATTGTAGTGCCGCGCAACCGCAAAGACAGAACCTCCCCTGAGCGCAAGCCGGCGACGATCCTGTCACTGGCGGTGGTGAGGCAGGTTACCCGTCCTTGGAGCTCGATTGCGCCAATGGTGGACAATCCTTCGGCGAGTTGCCAGACTTCCAGCCGAGACTCGCCTGCCGGCACAACCACTATATAGTTGCCGCATCCTGTAAAGGCGACATGCGAAACACACGTCGGCCTTTGATACAGGGTCTGGCAGCGCCAGAATCGGCGACGCAGGATTCGAACGGAGTCGCCAGCCAAGCAAATGATGGAGCCATCCTCAGTAACGGCGGCATCGCTAAAGAGATCAGCCGTCCTGAGAACCACCTTCTCGCGCGATCGGACTTCCATTAGTGACAATACAGTCTGCTGCCCTCCAGCCCTGCTATCGCGGCGCAGGCTCCAGCATTGGCCGGATTTCGATGCCCGGAGGATTCTCTGCTGCTGCCGATAACCATTGCTGGTGGCGAGAATCTGAGATTCATTCCCTGCCCAGAGCGGAACCCGCAACACCCGGCCAGATCCAGATGCCGCGATCGCAGAGCCGTCAGAGTCGCCGAATACTGCGAGCACCGCTTCCCCGAAGATCACCGCCGCATCGCGCGATTCGCCACGTGGAGACAAGGACCAGATTCGTCCCTGGGCATCGCCGATAATGATGTTGTCAGTATCATAGCCCGGCCCGATGGCCGTGAAACCGCGATAAACAGACTGAAACACTAACTCCAACCGAGGGGTAGACCAGCAGATCGTGTAACCGGCCCGGCTTGCGCAAACAACCTGCCCGTTGCGGGTGAAACAACACATGCTAACAGAAGTGGCATGCCGCGTTGAGCTGCGCGAGAACCTTTCGGAGGTTCCCCAGAACGCTCCCCACGACGGTGTTGACAGAAACAATTCGCCCGAATCTGAAGAGACTTCGAAGATGCGGACAAAGTCAGGGTCTCCAACCTGCATGTAATCTTCGAGCCTCTCGACGGTACCAGCCGTCCAATCCCAACTGGCCACGTGCCCATGGTCAGTGCTGAAATACGCGCGGCATCCCGAGGCACCGAGATGCAGAGCGCAGCGCTCTGGTCTACCTCTAACAATCGGGGCCGGAAGCCTCTCATACCGCAATTGCGCGAGCTCACGATTGCAGTCGAGATCAATCAAGCGTAGACATGCATCTTGTGTTAGAAGCAGAAGCCGTTGCGTCTCGGGATCGAAATCGGCATCCACGATTGGTGGACCGGAAAACCGGAACTCGGCTCGATTCGATGACGGTGCGTCTGGAACAACGACGCCGACGAGCTGATCGTTCTCACCTGCAGCGAAAAGAAGGATCTGTGAACGGCTGGCCAATCTGAGGACCGAAACAGCTAACGGCAGGTGCTGGGCTAAGATCACACACTCGCCCGTGTCGATGTCGCAAGCAACGAGCGCGCCGTCCTCGCGCATGGCGATCAGCCCGGCGGCTGGATGCCAAACCAATCTCTCGTCGCCTCGCCTGACCCGCAAAAGTACACCGCTATCCTCTACCCTGACACCACTGTCCTTATCCAACCAGGCGATGCGGCCGGAGCCTGGCGTGGAGGCGATCGCTTTCACGCCCCGGCCAGGCAAGGAACGGCGGGTGACCAAGTCTCCGGTCGCGATGTCGCGAAGCTCCAGTTCTCCGTCTGTCGAAGCTCCAGCGATCACACCCGTCGTGAACGAGAGCCACTGCCAGGCGGCATTGATGTCGAACGCGACACGCACGCGCGCGCCGGGTAGGGGCGCTTCGGCTGCCAACCATAGAGGCTGCGAGTCCAGCTTGCCGATCGCGCTCTTCAGTCTTGCCGCGATCTTCTCTGGCGGTTGGCCAAAGTGAAGCCGATTGTAAAGCACCTGCAACGCCAGTTGCGGTTCTCGGGAAAGGCCCCGCAGTTCAAACGCAAGCGCCTTTCGTATGGCGGTGGTGCCCGGTAATGTTGCGGCGTGCAAGGCTCGATCACAATCCCGGATCAGGTCGTACAACATTCCCGAGCCGATCTTTGCTTCCGCGAAATCCAGATCGGTGAGGGTCTCATCCACGTTGTGACGCGGCCCCGCGTGACTCTGTTGATAGGGCAGTTCAGTCACCTTGCGGATATTGACGGCCCCACCATAGCGGTTCGGTTGCCCGGCGAAGTAGTCGGCGATCTCCGCGTGACGAACCTGGATGCCGCCCCTTTTACGCGACTCGATGGCCGCCGCTTCGTGAAGGAGCCGGTGGTAGAAGCCAAGCAACGAACCATCCCGTGAGCTTCGCTCGGTCAGATAGTGCTCAAGGTCGAAGTACAACCGTGACCAGAGTACGAACGGAAGCTCGGCCACCACAGGCCAATCCTTGGATCGCTTCCAGACCTCCGCCAGGACCTCGCCCTTTTCTCCGCCGCACGAGAGAAGAGCGAGCAGTTCATCCTCCGTGAGACCGTAGCGCGCGGCGCAAAGATATTCCAGCACGCAATTGACGAGTTCTCGGCCGTGCTTCGCATCCTGTCTGAGATGATCAAACAGGGCGCCGATGGCGTGCGGCAAGTCGGATCCCAGTGCTGGAACTTCGTCATATGAATGCAGTGCCCGAATGCGCTCGAAAGCCAGTTTAAGATACAGAGGCACTGGGCAGCGCCCGAAATGGTCCATTAGCGTGCTCAACTGGCCGGGTTGCAAGTGGCGGTCGGCGGAGCGCAGCCATAGGCTGAGAAGCTCTTTGCCTTCCGAAGGCAACATATCGCCAACCTCGACAAACTGCGACGCCGGGAGTTTCGACCGGAGAGCGTCCAGGCACTCCCCTGGCGAGGCGGAGACGATCAACGATGTATATTGCGGCAAGCTGGCGGGCAGCCAATCGAGCTTGCGGGCAAAATCTGCATCGGAGAATTGATCCACTGCATCCAGAAAAACGGCCAATGGCTTCTCCCGGCGGGAGAGCGCCAAACTGCCGTGCAGTCTTTCTACCGCAGCCCGGAAGGTCTTAGACGCTCCGGCTTCCACCGTCGCATAGCGGCGCGAAATCTCCGCTGAAAGTCCGTCGAATAATGAGAAAGCCGACGACGACACCGGCGTAGCCCCAATGAAGCGCCCGACGACAACCCGGCGCGGATCATCCTTCTGGAACTCGTTTGTGAGGTGTGCCATGACAGCGGTTTTTCCGGCTCCGGACACGCCGTGAACGCAACAAGGTATACGGGGTCCTCCTTCGGCCGCCCTCTGAATGGCCGCGAGTTCACGTGGCCGTCCAATGAACGGTACGGAGCGCTCGATGCCGAAGTTCCTGTGAGCCTCAGCCTCTTGTTCATCGGGATCTTGCTGCGTCACCGAGCGAAGTTCCGCCAGAATAGCGCGTTCCAATGCATCATACGCCGCCGATGCAAGCTCTTTCTGGTCCTTGAATCGTACGATGTTGTTCCGCCCTAAACTCGATTTCAGTCGTCTCTTGAGTGCAGCAAGTTTTCTGCGGTTCTCCGGATCTTCAGGAACAGGATCGGAACCGGTCGGCAGCGGCGACCGGAAGAATGCAAATGCGTGCTGATGGGCATCCCGTATCTTGAAAACACCACGATAGATCTCCTGCTCCGTTGGAGAGGCCTCATACTTTAAAAGGTGCTCCTCGGGAAGATCAAGGCCCGTAGTTCCTTCCCGAAGGGCCTTGCGCAAATCAAGTTTGGTCTTGTCCCAAATTTCCTGGTCTTCGCCACCACGGCTTGATAAGCAGTAAGTAGGTGGCTCAGCGTTGTTGTCGCAAATGTACCATTTGCTGACAAGTTCGCGAGCCTTAGAGTCCGTGATCCGCGGCATGATCCGAGCCATTTCTCCGGCTGGGATCTCCGGGGGAAGGACATAAGAGCCGTAGCGGTCCCCAAGCAGGGCAATGAAGTTCAGTCGTGGCGAGACGCGCCGGCTGCGGGCAATCTCTTGGAAGCAAACAGGCATGATCTGGTGGTCCCGGCTAGCCGCTTCGCTGATCCCCCAGCGGAGGTCGATTGCTTGAAATCGGGCTCCATGCGTCCTGCAGAGGTCACGCAACCGCGGGAAGACGTCCACTCGCAACGTCTCCCGCTCGACAGTCATGTCGCTGAAGGTGGAGCTGATGAAAATGCGGAACGTTTGGTCACGTGGCATGGCAGCAACGGCCTCCTCGGGTCCAACGCGAAGGATGTTAATATAGCTTCGCACGACAATAACGGCTGTGGGCTCGAGAAGTTCCATGCCGCTTGGAGAACCTGCATCGTGTTCCGAATGTGAGCATGCCCAGCGCAATAATGTTCCGCCCGGATAACCGAGCGTGTCAACTTTCAGATCGGGCTTGTGGAGAGAGAACGCCTCGCATTGACGTCGAAATTAAGAGCACTGAACAAGTTGTCGTACGAGGCGCGCTTGAAGATAGTTACAGATCCACATCCGGGGGAGCTCGCTACATTATCTTCAATGATGAACTTTCTGTGCTGTCATTCCTGTGGGATTTCGAGCGCCAGTGGATTGAAATACCTCAGAACAGGCGAGGTCTCGCGGTGGTCGATTTCCTTAAGGATTTGCGCCAAAAAATTGGGTCATAGTTACCTAGCATCCCGTGTTTAGAGTCCATAACAACTAACGCGCTGAAGAGATATGATCCGGATCGGGACGGCAGGATGGCAATATCGGGATTGGGCAGCATCGTGTACCCAAAACCCAAGCCGCGTTTCCCCGGCTCGCCCGGGATCGACGGTAATGCCGGGCCTGATCGACGCCTTGCGGCGGTGAAGGCGAACGCAAACGGTGGACGGCCTAATCGCGAAGTCCACTCGGTCTCCGTCGAAAATCCACTCGTTGCGGGTTCATCCTTCGCGGTAATTCTGTGGTCGCGGGGTCCGCACCGAGTGCTCTGCAGTGACACCACCAGTGTGGACGAAGAGGAAGCAGAAGGTTTGCCCCGTTTGTCTTGGAAAAGGCGTCATAATGCATACTACGGATCGAGTTGACAAGCGTGCGGCGGATTCATGTTGACGGTTTCGGGCACCCGCGCCGGATCTGCACGAGAGTCCGGCCAGCTCGCGAAGACTGATCTTAGAGTTCCGATGGTGGGCTACGAACTAGTCCATCAACTGGCACATATCGCGGCACAGATAATCAGTGTAAACGGCGGAGCAATAATAGACCACGAAGCGCCGCGTGAGCGGCGATTGGTGGCGGTCGAAAAGTAGACCACCACACTTCAGTTCCAGAACATTACAGGGTAGTTGTGTTTGTGGGACACCAGGAGGTGTACAAG
>CATPCN010000772.1 GCA_955652855.1 uncultured Chthoniobacterales bacterium
TCGTGCAACTGCTTGGAGACGACTTCAACGTTGTCGATCTAAATTCGTTTTCGCAAATCCCGGCAATCGAAGAAACCGGTCGCACATTCGAGGAAAATGCGGTCATCAAAGCGATCGGCGTGTCTCGAGCAGTTGTCGATCTCGCCACCGGACGAGTCCGTCCGGCTGGCGGACTTGTGCTGGCGGACGATTCCGGTTTGGAAGTGGACGCTCTCGGCGGCGCGCCCGGAATTTTTTCCGCGCGTTATGTCGGAGATAGTGCGACCGACAAAGAGAATGTGGCGAGGTTACTGGACGAACTCGCCCAGCTCGGCGCAGAAGGAGGTAAGCGTTCCGCACGTTTCCGGTGTGTGCTCGCGCTGGCGCGCCGCGGCGAATTGCTCGGCACGTTCGAAGGTGTGGTCGAAGGAGCGATTGTCGATGTACCGCGTGGATCAGCTGGGTTCGGTTACGATCCGATCTTTGTGCCGAATGGATTCGAGCAAACGTTCGCCCAGTTACCGACGAAAAACCAAATCAGCCATCGAGCGAAAGCAATTGGCGCGTTGCGCAAAGCTTTGCGTGCCGGAAATATTGAAGGCGTGCCGAACTAATGCTGAGCCGGCGCCGCGCGAATTTGGTAGCCGACTTTCTGAATGCCGACGTCGCGAACCATGTCCAGCACAGTGATGACGTCACCGTGCATGGCCAGCATCTCCGCGCTGATTGAAACTTTGATGCTGGGATTCGCCTGGTGCAGTTGGAAAAGCCGCGCCTTTATCTGGTCGGCGGGCACAAATTGGCCATCGAAATAAATCGCATTGCCGCTGCGGACCGCAATGGAAACGAAATCCTTCTGCTGATTTGGCGGAGGCGCGACCGCGGCCGGCAGATTCACTTTGATTCCCTTCATGTGCGTCTGGCTCAGGCTGACCATCATGAAACTGGCGAGCAGAAAGAACATGATGTCGATCAACGGGATGATCTCGATGCGGGCTCTTTTCTTAGGGATCGGTGAAGAGATGTGCATGGAAAATTAGTACGATGCGCCGGTCATCGTGAAGGTGATGGGCACTTTTACTTTCGGAGCAGCAGCTCCAGGTCTAAACCGCCATCGTCTAAATGTGGTCACGGTGGAATTGTCGAGGATTGGATTGCCGAGGCTTTGTGCCATGGTCGCATCGGTCACACTGCCACTCGCTACATCTATACTCAGGACACAAACGCCACTGCCGGTGATGTGACGCGACCGCGCTTCATAGGGATAGTCCGGCTTGGGCGCGGAAATCGCCACCGCTTTCGCGCCGGAGATCGACAAAGTGCTGGGGTGCCCGGCAACCTGTGGAGCCTTGATCGGCGCCGCTTTCGCGTTCTGCTGCCTGGGCGGAGGCGTTGATTCCTCGTGGAACTCCGGCTGGATCTGTGGCTCGGGTGGAGGTGGCGGCAGCGGAATGTCTTCCGGGGGCGGAGTTGGCTGGTCTTCCGGTTGGTCGAGCGTCGCTTCGACAGTGGCGGTTGGAATATTAGAAAGATCGACTGGCGGCGCTTCGCGCTTTATGGCAGCAACGACGGCGCCTACATATAGCGCGGCGGTACAGCCGAGAGCGACCCACACAAGTTTCTTCGGTGGCGGCGTGTAGAGCAGCGGTTTTGGCATAATCTATCTTCCAGGAACAGGAATCGCTTTCGCCGCCTCGCTTTTGATTTCGAAGGCGACCTTGTAGAAGCCAACCGATCTCAAAATATCGAGCACGCGGATGATATTGCCATGGACCGTGTCGCGATCGCCGCGGACGAAAACCTTGGCTTCCGGATTTTCGTCATGAACTTTTTTCAGCGTGCTCGTGAGCGTGTCGTAATCCATCTCCTGCTTGTCGAAGTATGGGTTGCCACTGGAATCAACCGACACGCTGATGTAATCGCGCTTCGATTGTGTCTCTCCCGAGACTCCAGTGGGCAGGGCCACTTTGATGCCTTTCATGTGGATCTGGCTCAAGCTCACCATCATGAAACTGGCGAGCAGAAAGAACATGATGTCGATCAACGGGATGATCTCGATCCGCGCTTTCTTATGCGGTATGGGAGAGGCTACTCGCATGGTTGGTTGAGCTACATTGCTGGCAAGCGCATGTTTGGCGCACCGATTGTTATCGGCTCACTTCGACTTCGCGTTTCGTCTTTGCGGTTGCTTCCAGCATCACCTCCAAGTTCGTGGCAGCTGTCTGCAGTTCGAACTCTAAGTTAGACACTCGCGAATTGAAGAAGTTGAACGGAATCAGCGCGAAAATAGCGATGCCGAGACCGCACGCCGTCGCGATAAGCGCTTCGGCGATACCGCCGGTGACCGCTTGCACAGCGAGTTCTTCGTTGCCGAGGAAGCTGAACGATCGAATCAGACCGGTGATCGTTCCCAACAAACCGAGCAACGGGGCCAGAGTCACGAGCGTGTCCATCACCACGAGGAAACGACCAGCGCGTTTGATCTCGATGCCGGCGGCGACTTGAAGCGCGCCTTGAAGCGAGGCGTGCTGGTGATTGAGGCCGTTCCACATCATGCGCAGAACCGGATCGCGCGAGTCGCGTGAAAGACGCGAAGCTTCCGCCACGTCGCCCACTTCGATCGCGGTAAAAACTTTCTCGATCCGCTTCGGATCGCGACGCATCCAGCGCCCGGCCCACCAGATGATTCGCTCGATGACCACGGTGACCCCAATGACCGACACAATAAGGATCGGCCACATGATCGGGCCGCCCTTGCGGAAATTGTCGATAAGGAAGTTTTCCGTAAACGCGCCGCCTTTTTTAACTTCCGGCGCTACGCTGGTCGCAGGCGACAGAGTTGCGGAGATCGCGGGCGATCCACTCGGCGCGGTCGTCATTGGTGAACCGGTTACGGGTGCTCCTGGCGCCATGCTCGCTCCCGGCGGCGGCACAGCCTGGCCCGGAGGCGGTGGGTTGACTTGGTTTGCCGGTGCGCCTGGATTTGTTGGCGCACCCGGTGCAGCGGTATTTGGTGGCGGCGGCTGTTGCCCCGGTGGCGGCGGCTGTTGCGCCGGCGGTGGCGGCTGTTGCGCCGGAGGCGGCGGCTGGGCAATTGAGGTCAACGCAAACGCGATGGAACAGAGGCTGGTTGTTAGCAAAGTTTTCATAGTTGATTTTGGAGATCCGGCTCCAATTCGGGTGACAATCTGCTCTTTATCCCAAAGGAACTTGATGGGAGTCCAGCAAAACTTTTTCACCTTCATCGGTTTGCGAACCTCAAAGTTGTCGCAGTTCGCATAACTGATTCGGATTCTCGCCGTCGCCGGGATGTAAGTTCGCCTCTGGCGACGTATTTTTTCGCGAACCTTCAGGCTCGTTTTTTAATCAGCGCACATTCGTTACTCCAACGCGCAACTGTGGCCAATCGCCAATCTCGGCCTCGATCTGATCGCCAGCGCGAATTGGTCCGACTCCGGAGGGTGTGCCCGTCAAAATCAGATCGCCCGGCAAAAGCGTGAGCGACTGGCTGGCAAAGGAAACGATCTCCGCCACCGAATAAATCATCTGGCTGGTGCGCGCGTTCTGCTTGAGCTCGCCATTTTGCCGAAGCGTGATCGGCAGATCGCTCACATCAAGATCGACATAAACGAATGGTCCCACCGGCGTGTAGGTGTCGAATGATTTGCAGCGGCTGAATTGTTTTTCCGACTGCTGCAAATCGCGATCGCTGATGTCGAGACCGATCGTGTAACCAAAAACGAAGTCGAGCGCGTGCTCGACGACCACATTTTTCGCCGCTTTTCCGATGACAATCGCGAGCTCGGTCTCGAAATCCGTTTGATGCTCCGGAAACGCGATCTCGATCTTGCCATTGTGCGCGAGGAGGGAGCTGGGTGCTTTGAACCAGATGAGCGGCGTGCCCAGCGGCGTGCGCTTCATCTCGGCGATGTGATCGGCATAATTGAGTCCGACCGCGATTACCTTTGACGGCGCGACCGGAAGGTCGACATCTACGAGTGAAAGCTTCGAAACTTCGCCGGTCGGTTCGATGTCGATCCAAAACGGATTTTCGAGAACGTGCACTTCATCGCCGATCACTTCGCCGTAGAAAAATTCTTCGCCTAATCTGAATCCGCCGAATGTTCTCATCGCATTGTCATCCCCAGCTGCGTAGACGGCGAGGGACCTCGCA
>CATPCN010000773.1 GCA_955652855.1 uncultured Chthoniobacterales bacterium
CCTCATTGGGAAGAAACATGCAGCAACCTCCGAAGGGATGCCGATTTTTTGGGTGGTTTGATACGCGGTTTGCGACAAGCCTCTAAGAATAATCCGAGGAAGTATGATCTTGGGCTATTTGCGAAACGTGAGTTGATGACTGTGGTTGCGGATGCTACGCGTAAGCCCCCTTTCGCACAGCTGTCGAACCTATTGAATGCCGCATACGGCATTGTTGGCCTGCCGCCTGTTGAAGACCAATCGGCGATTCGCAAGGTTTGGAATGCCCATGTCGAACGTACCGCTAAGCGCCGCCGGTACCGCGAAATGGCTTTGATGATGGACCCTTAAAAGGAACTTCTCCGTCTCAAGTATGCAAGGCTTCTTCCCACACGCCATCGCGACCCACTGGCATAGTGCCTCTCATCGAGACTCAAAGCGTTCGATGGAGGAATATGCATAACAACTTACTCAGGGTCCAAGAGGTTGCCCAACGCCTGGGAATTAAGGAAGGGACTGTACGTCTTTGGCTGTGCCTGCGAAAGCTCCCGCGGGTCCAGTGCGGAAGATGCGTGAGGGTACCAGCTGAGGCGGTAGAAAAATTCATTGCACAGAACACGGTCCCAGCGCGTGAGGCCCGCTGATGAGTACGACACTTGATCGTATTCTAGGGCGTTTCCGAGGCGTTCGGCGCAGTGGAAGCCAGTGGATGGCACTCTGCCCCGCGCACGCGGACAAGAACCCAAGCTTGTCAATCCTCCTAAAGCGCGGACGAATCTTGCTTCACTGCTTTGCTGGGTGCTCCGGGGACTCTATCTGCGCAGCGGCAGGAATTGAGATGCGCGATTTGTTCACCGAACCTCGCCTTGCGCGCAAGGCTGCATTGCCTATCGTGAGGAATGCCGAGAAACAGATCACGTCACTTCGCAGTCGGCTCACGCCCCGCGATCGCGAACGGGAACTTACGGTTGTGCTCGCCAGCCGGGAGAATCCGTCACCTGCGATTGCCCGCGCATTGGCGCTTGCTGTAGAGGGTGAAATTGTGCAGGTTGGGTGGAAAGACGTGGCGGGATGAGGGTGGGGCGAATCGAAGAAGTCGGCGTTGACGGCGAGGCGCGCGAAGCTTACTGCGGCACCGGAGCTACGACCAACTGGGCGAACCCCGAAGCCATTCGCAGTGAGCTTCCGCCCGTCCAGCCCTTTTCCGAAGAACTCCTCCCGGTGTCATTTCGTCCACTGGTGCGGGACGTGACCGAGCGTATGCAAGTGCCGATGGATTATCCAGCCGTTGTGACGATGCTCTATCTTTCGGGCGCGGTGAATCGACGGGCTGTTATTCAGCCCAAGGCGAACGATACAGGATGGGTCGTTGTACCGAATCTTTGGGGTGGAATTATAGCGCCACCGGGTTTCATGAAATCACCTGTTATTCAGAACGCTATCCGCCCCTTGAATCAGATTCAGAATGAGTGGCGGCTTGAGCACGAAGAAGCGCTGAAGGACTACACGATCGCGAAGGAAGAACACGAACTTCGGCTCGCTGCATGGAGGGAGCAGTTCAAAGCGAATACCAAGAAAGGGCACTCGACGGTTGAAAGACCTAGCGACGAACCCGACAAGCCGAAATTGCGGCGTCTGAGTGTAAACGATTCTACGTTTGAAGCGCTCCATCAGATCATGAGCGAGAATCCTGCGGGCGTACTGGCGATACGAGACGAACTCACCGGATGGTGGAGCACGTTGGATCGCGCCGGGCGGGAGGGCGAGCGGGCGTTCTGCCTCCAAGCGTGGAACGGCGATACGGGCCACACGATTGATCGAATCGGGCGTGGCACCATCCACGTTGACGCGTGCTGCATGTCAATGCTAGGTGGGATTCAACCCGCTCGCCTGCGCTCCTACTTGGTGGATGCCGTTGAAGCTGGCCCCGGCAACGACGGCTTGATTCAACGTTTTCAACTTCTTGTATGGCCAGACACGGAATCGGCGTGGATGTACATAGACCGGCCTCCCGATTCTGATTCAGAAGCACAGGCAGCGCGGGTTTTCCGTTCGCTCGTAAAACAGGATCCGGAAAACCCGAAGCGACTCCACTTCGCACCCGAGGCGCAGGAGCTCTTCGTTGATTGGCTGAGAGAACTTGAAGAGAAGGTGCGCGCAAACGAACTTCATCCAGCACTGATTTCACACCTTAGTAAGTACCGTAAGCTTATGCCCGCCCTCAGTCTCCTATTCGAGTTGGCGGCGCAGGCCGCTGGGAATGGCGAGACCGAGACCGTCTCTCTTGTGCACACGCGAATGGCGGCTGCCTTCTGCGACTATCTTGAATCCCATGCGCGACGCGTTTATTCCTGCATCGTGACTCCCCAACTAAGGGCGGCGCGAGAACTAGCCGACAAGATTAAGAAACGGAAAATTGGCGCAGCTGGCTTCTTTTCCTGCCGCGAGGTGTACTTAAAGGGGTGGAGCGGCTTGGATACTCCGGAAGCGGCGAAGACGGCGGCGGAGGTCCTTGAAGATGCCCAGTGGGTTCGAGACGTGACCGGTGACTCTGGCCCTCTCGGCGGGCGCCCGTCGAATCGATACGCGGTGAATCCAAGGGTGTGGGAATGATCGCTTCGCTGCCGAATACGACAAAGAAAAGCCGATGGATGGATTGGCAACCAAAGGCTCAAATAATGGTGCCATCCGCTCCAGACGTACCTGCAAAACCATCAAAACCAAGTTCCGTAGGTTTTGTAGGCTCTTCCCCGGCAAAAAGTTCGATTATACGCGGCCAGCTTCCAGCACAGGTTGCTTCACAAGTGCATATAAC
>CATPCN010000774.1 GCA_955652855.1 uncultured Chthoniobacterales bacterium
ATCAATCTGCAACAGCCGCACGTAAGCCTCCTGGGCAACTTCGCGCGCCTCCTGGTCCGAGCGCAAGCGCGTGCGCAAAAACCGGATCAATGCCCGGTTGTGCTCTGCGAAGATGCGCTCGACCGCCTCCGGCGTGAGCTTGTCGCGTGCCGGGTCATTGCCCGCCGATTGCAGCGCGTCGGCTCCGGTCAGGGGCTTGGTCATTGATCCAGAATACCTCTCGGCACACGTGCTGCCCAACCGCGGGCCGCTCTTCAGCGTGTCTACAGGCTTAGACGTGGCTTAGACGGAGCCCGAACAGAATGCGGAAGTCGATACCTGTCCGGAAATGTCACGGCGCTTGGGGGTACTTAGCTCATCATGCCGCGTCAGGGAGAGGGAAAGCCCAAGTGGCGAAGACCCTCAATCGTTCGCGCGTATCCTCACGAGCCCTCGTTCACCGGAAGTACGAGGTTGTCCCCCGGGGAACCCGCTCACCACCACAAATAAAAAGGCGGACGGTTCTCCACGTCCCGCGGCGACTCGCAAGACCTCGACTACCACAGCCCGGCAAACCGATTGGGATTCAGGGCCGTGTAACGTACGGTGTTCTGGATCTGTTTGTGTCCCAAGTAATCCTGAATGAGGCGCAGATCGCAACCCTTGTTCGCCAGGTAGTAGCCGCAGGCGTGCCGCAGCTGGTGCGCGTACGCCTTCACGGCAGTCCGGCCCGATCACCGGCCTGCGATACGATTCTCCAGAATGCGCTGCGGCTCAACTTTTCCGCCCGCTCTGACTGGAACACATACTCGGTCGCCTGCAGCTTGCAATTACGCAGCACCTTCTTCAGCACCACTACCTCGTCCGGTTTCATCGGGTGCAGGCTCGAGCGCGAGCCCTTCGTGCGGCGGCAGTAGATCGTCCCGGTGGATAGATCGAGGTCGCTCACGCGCAGATTGATCACCTCCGATGCACACAGCCCGTGCCTGTAGGCGAGCAGGATCATCGCGTAGTTGCGTGCGCCGTAGCGTGGGCTCTTCTTCGCGGCACGCAGAAGCGATGCCACTTCGTCACGCGTAAGGTAGTCGCGCAGGCGCGGTTCGTCGGGCATGCGAGCACCTTAACGCGACCGCCCTCCCCTTCAAGTCCGCGCGCAGAACCACGCGCTCAATGCGCGCCACATAACAAAAAGACTCATCGCCCGCGTCGCGCTGCGCCCGATCCTGGTAGAGCGGTTTTCAGCGCAGAACTCGCACCCGAACGCTCAAAGTGATGCGAGTCCCCGTCGGGGAGAGCAGCGTTCGCCGGCGGCCGTCAGCGCACGTGCCGATCGCGGGCGAGCAGCAGCGCATAGAGCGCCGTGACGCCCGCCTCCACCGGCTGCCGCGCGGTATCGATCACCGCGTGCGCGCCTGCCCACGGCTCGTACTCCCGCGCCTCCACCTCGCCCCAATGGGGTAGTGTGAGGCCGGGAATGTCGGAGCTCCGAGACTCGACGCGGCGGCGATGTAGGGCGGCGTCGGAGCAGATCACCTCCACCTCGAAGATCGCGACCGCCGCACGCTGCGCGATCTCCCGCCACGCGGCGCGCGTGCTCGCGAGCGGCTGGACGCCATCGGCGATGACCGTGCGGCCGAGGGCGAGGTTATCGGCGGCGATGCCGTAGGCCACGACGTAGCCGGCGGCCGCGCCGAGTGCATCGCTCGTCATCGTAGCGCTGCGGAGCGCCTGCTCGATGGTGTCGATACGCACGTGAGCGGCATCGAGTGCTCGTGCCAGGCCTCGTGCGAGCGAAGTCTTGCCGGTCCCGGGCAGTCCGCCGATCACGATCAACATGCTGCTCATGGCCACGATCGGCTTCGCCAAGTCCAGGGTATCCGCCGGGCGAATTGTCCAACATGAAGAGGCCGGCGCGACTAATTAAGGGCACGCGCCTCGTTTGCTAACGGATCGGCGATTTGTAAGCTGAAGCGGTGCGCCGTACTCCCTCGGCGTAGGCAGTGGGTTCGAAGTTGAAAGGCCTCTTCCGCAGGTCCGCAAATTTGCATGGGGACCCATGCTTGAAATCCTAACGCGGCGCACAAATCGCCACGGCATCGGTACCGTATCCCTCTGCTATCCAGCCACTTCGTATCATTTGTTGCTTGATATCGAGGCTGGTCGTATAGCGGTGATTGGCGTCGGCGCGATTGTTGTACACGCGGTACACGGGGACTGCGTTGGCTTGGCACGCGCCGCTGATTTGATTTGGAAGGTACGCAAAGAACGCCGCACTCGTTTCAAGTTGCCATGCATCCGGCCATTGCACTCTCACACGTTCGCATTCCGCCGCATCCGCAGAAAAGAAGTGCGAGTCCAATCCTGCTTGCGGCAATCCATAGAAACGACACACGGGAACGGAAGTGGATGGATTACTGACATTCGGCGAGGGGTAAGCCAGAAAGACGCTGTGGGTACGAACCCAACCAGCGTGAACTCCCGTATCAAGGTCCAGCATTTCGTTTGCATCGCTAGTGATGAAGTAATGCCCCAGCGTTTGATGAAAGAATTCGACAACTGGAATCAACACTGAGGTGTTGGCGATCGATCGATTTGAAAGAATGAAATAGGCCTTGTGAAGCTCGTTTGCGCGAAAATAATACGCAACATACTCTGCGGTTCCCGGATTGCCATTCGCCGTTGCGGCGGTTGCGGCGTTTCCTTGGGCATCTGTAGTAACCACCACCGGGGAAAAGGTTGCGCTGGGATTCCCAGACGGCACATCCGTAACAAAGTCGGCTCTTCCAAAAGTTACGGAAACGCCACCGACTGGTCTCCGCTTGTCGTCAAGCACTTGAGCACGAATAGAATTGGGGAATGGCTGACTGACGATCGCCTCCTGAAACGTAGTGTCGAGCACTTTTATTGTTGACGGAGTGCAGGCGGGCGGATCTGGCTGGACCAAAAACTGCCGCGACGCAATCGGTTGTTCCGGTCCGAATGTACCGCTGGAAACGAGTTCCTTGCCGACCACGTTCAGGTTATATGTCCCACTTGCAAAGGGGCCAATTACCGCTCGCAAGGGTGTTGCTGGCGGAGGTATCAGGCTGCTGGTCGATATTTGTGCGGTGATCTTAACGGTATTGCCTAATATTTCCACCGCCAAAGGCGGCGTCACGAGGGTCACCACCCTCCCCCCCGGGAAAACTAGTACTTCGATCGACTCCGTGGGCGCCGGACAATCGGGAGTCAGAACAAGCTCTTGTCCGTATGCCCAGTTGCACGTAGCGGCAAAAATGACTGCACAAGCGCTCTGCTTCGAGGCGACTATTGACAGTCTGGACAACCGCCGCGGTACCGACATCTTGGTCTCCCTCGTTCAGTTAGTGAATGCAAATCCCAAGATTCCGGTGCCATCAGACTGAAAGGTGCGCGAAGTCCAAACGGTTTGATCTCCGTCGGGAAACAGCACGTAGCTTACCGATGCTGCTTTGACCCATCGGTAAATCGCAGAAGTTCCCGGGGGTTGCGAAATATTCGGTGGATAGACATATCCCTCGATTCCATCGAATTTCCAAGTGGCCGGGTTTACATTTGCGCGATCTGCATCGCCTATTGCATACACATGACGGACGATGGTCGAGTCCGCGTAGCTGAAGCGATACACTGGATACAACGGCACCCCGCTTGCGTCCGTTGGCGTGGTAAAAACCTTGAGCCGTGCCCGTGGCATCTGTTGATCTTGACCTAAAAATGGCGGGCTTGTCGGAGGCTTCATTCCCGCAAAGTAGGTATAACCGGAAACGGGATTCCCTAGCCAAGAATACGTCGCATATTGATGAGGTCCCGATGAAGCTGCCGGAAGGAGCCCGTAGGAAAGCGCGGCGGTCGCCATTTGTGGTACGACCGAATAGAAGTAATCGTCCCCGATCGGGTCGTAGAGAGAAAACAATGGCGTAATCCGATTATTGGAAGCGAGGACGTTTTGAACTGAAGCAAAC
>CATPCN010000775.1 GCA_955652855.1 uncultured Chthoniobacterales bacterium
ACGCGCTCGTCTTTTCCAGCGGCAAAATGTCGGTCGCTTGTTCGACCACGCACAAAAGATCGACATTGCGCGAAGAGTCCGCGCAAATTTCGCAGATTTCATCGGTCGTGAAGAAACCGCAGCGAACGCACGGGCGCACCGTTTGCCGCGTCGTCGCAATGGCGCGCCCAATTTGCTCGGGCTGATCGCCGCGCGCTTGCACCATCCAGAGTGTGATGCGTTCTGCCGAGCGCGGGCCCACGCCCGGCATTTTGCGAAGCTGCTCGATCAAATCCCGGATCGCGGCCGGATATTGCGTTTTCCTCAAAGCGAGCGGCGGTTACTCGTCCAGCGGCACGTCGCTTAGCTGCAGGGCCAGCGGCTCGAGACGGCGAAGATAAAGTTGGAGCGGAGCGTCTTCGCTATCATTCGGTCCGCGCGCATCCTGGAACCGCGAGTAGGCTTCGCCCCAGCGTTTTTCGCGGTAAAGCACGACGCCATTCCAAAAATGATCGCGCCGCGAAAGATCCTCCGCGCTCGCATTCGCGGAGAGCACGATCGGTTCGAAAATTTCGTGCCGCTCGCGCATATCGACACCGCTGAGAAAATCAATCGGCCGCGCCACAATCGCTTTGTAAGCCAGCTCGAAAGTGCGAGGCCCAATCAGCACACGCGATCCGTAAAAACGGTTCGCGATGCAAAAGCGCCGCGCCAGTTCGACCGGCTCGCCGGTCGCGAGCAGACTGGCGCGCCCATTGTTACGAACCGGGCCGACGATCATCGAGCCCGAGCTGACTCCCACGTGCACATCGAACTTGCTAAGCTCGTCGCCACCGGTTTCGCGCAATTTTTCAAAAAATTTCACGAGATCGAGCGCGGCTCGCGTCGCGTTTTCAGCGTGTTGGGGATCACCGCTGGGAAAACCGAAAATCGCGACGACCCCTTCCCCTGCCGCCGCTTCGATGTAAGCGTCCGCTTTTAAAAACATCGCTGTCGCATGCGCGATAAATTTCTCCGTCATATCGGCGAAGACGGCGGGCTCACATTCGTCGGCCACATCATGTTTGTTTGCAATATCGCAGACGACCGCGGTCGTTTCGAGCGACGTAGGTTTGGAAGCGAGCGGCAGTTCGCCTTTCGTAATGCGCGCAAATTGCCGCGAAGAAATTCGCTCGGAAAAAAGCACTGAAGCAACGCGTGTCCGGCCACGATCGCGCACGGCCGTGTAGCTAGCGACGCCGGCGAACGCCAGTATGACAGTCAACATCGACGGCAACGGTTGAAAGAAAATGTGATAGAGCAAACAAACCCCGCAAGCAGTGGCGAGCTCGAGAAGAAGAATCGCGAGCAGCCAGCATAATCGCTCGCGCTGCGAAGTCTGAAGTGTCAGCCACGAGACGACGATCGCCAGGACGATGATGAGAAGATACTGCCAGGCTTCGCCGAGCGGCCGCATAAACGTGCCGAAACGCGAAAGGAAAGAAAAGACCGATGCCTCCAAAAACAAAAGCAGGCCGCTTACTCGCGCAGCGATGACTATGGCGCTGACAGTCGCACCAATAATAAGCGCAGCGACGGAAGCTCTTTTCATCGTTGAACTGCTCTCAACCTTTTGCGCCTTGCGCAAGCGGATAGTACGAGCGCACCACCAAGTCGCTCAGGAACTTGTCCGGTGCGTCGACCGCGTCGCGCGTGAGGACAAACGATTTTTGGTGGGTGTTTTTCGCGATTAAATTTAATCCGAACTGATAATCTTTAAACAAATGCGCGCAGAGTTCGGCCATTGTCATGCGCTCGGCATGCGCACGTTCGACCAGCCTGCCAACGGCTGATTCGTCGAACACTATGTCGATCTTGTGCTCGCGTTTGAATTGTTCGGCAAAGCTGCGCACGCTTTGCGCCAGCGCCGCCTCTTCTTGTTTGTGGCCTTCGGCCATCAAGCGATCGAGCACGCGCTTCGGTTCGCGCACCAATTCGGCGGAGACGCGCAACTGACTCAAGCCCGATCCGGCGAGATGATATTTGTAATCACGGAATAATTTTTCGAAGACAGTGAGCAAGCCGCGCGCGCCGGTTTTTTCTTTCGCCGCCGCTTCCGAAATCAAGCCGAGCGCTTCATCTTCGAAACTTATGTCGATGTTGTAGGCGCGAAAAGCCCGCTCGTATTGCCGAAGAATGCTGCCCTCGGAAAATTTCATGATCTTGTAAAGATCGTTGGCGGTCAGCTCTTCGCAGACGACGCGCACGGGCAAGCGGCCGATAAATTCCGGCTCGAAACCGTACTCGATGAAATCCTGGGTCATGACGTGCTGGAAAAGTTCGTTGTCCATCACGCGCACCGGATCGGCGCTAAATCCGATTTGACATTGCGCGAGACGACGCGAGACCTGCTGCTTCAATTGTTCGAATGCACCGCTCACCACAAAAAGAATGTGACGCGTACTGATCGTGTCGCGTTTCATCTTACCGTGCTTCTGGAATTCAAAGGCCGCCTGCAACTGCGATTGCAAGTCGTTCGCGCTGCGTAAAGGCACTTCGGTTTCTTCCATGAGCTTGAGCAGCGTGGTCTGCACGCCGCGACCGCTCACGTCGCGGCCGATTAAATTTCCGGCGCTCGCGATTTTATCGATCTCGTCGATGTAAATGATGCCGAACTGCGCGAGGTGCACATTGCCATCCGCCTTGTACAGGAGCTCGCGCACTAAGTCTTCCACGTCGCCGCCGACATATCCGGTTTCGCTGAACTTGGTCGCGTCCGCTTTGACGAACGGGACGTTGATGAGCTCGGCGATGTGTTTGATGAGATACGTTTTTCCGACGCCGGTCGGCCCGACGAGAATGACGTTCTGCTTCGCGTATTCCGTTTCCTCCGCGCGCGACGCGTCTTCCTTTTCGAGCTGACGCAAATAATTCGCGTGGTTGTAGTGATCGCAGACCGCGATCGAGAGCACCTTCTTCGCTTCGTCCTGTTTGATCACAAACCGGTCGAGATGCGCTTTGATGTCGCGCGGCAGAAAATTGAAAACGAAATCTTCGCTCGATTCTTTTGTCGATGTTTCCTCTTCGCCGGTCTCGGCTGCGTCCGGTTGGGTAAACGTCGCGACGGACACCTTGTCGCCGAAGTTTGTTTTCATGAATTCGGCGAGTTTGGCTTTCAATTCTTCCGGCGAAGGAAATGGCGGATTTTGTTCCATTGGCGGAAATGTCGCGGCGAATAATTCACTGCGCAAGGCGTGCCGTAAATTGCCGCCTTTATTGGACACTGTGAAGACGTTTCAGTTCATCATAATTATGAGGAAACTTTTGTCGCCCGGCAAGAGGCGGCGCGCTAGCGGCTGGCCGTTGTCTTGCCGGAGGACATTGAGTTCAGATCGGCCAGCACTTTTGCCGGGCCGAGATAATCTTTTGCAGCGTAACTGTTGGAGATTACCTTACCTGTTGGATCGACAAGAACGAGACGGGGAATGCCGACGCCACAATATTTCTTGATGGCCGCTTTCTCGGCGAGCTTTTGGTAATCGATCGCCGGCTACAGCATGTTCAGTTCTCGCATATACGGCGAGCACTCCCGACGCGGCCGATCGACGCTCGTTGTTTAATCTTTCCGGCGCGACATAATAGGGCGTGCCCCAGATTTCACCGCGCGTCTCTGCTTTTTCCCCGGCCGCCATCGCCAAGCCGAAATCGCCGATTTTCGCCGTCTGCGCATCGGCAAAAAGAATGTTCGCCGGTTTGACGTCGCGATGGATAAGTCCTTTTTCATGCGCGGCTTGCAGAC
>CATPCN010000776.1 GCA_955652855.1 uncultured Chthoniobacterales bacterium
ATTCTTCGGGGGTCGGCTGCTCCGTTCTAAAAACGACGTTACGAATCGGCCCGTATTTTTGCCAATCTTGCGCGGTGAAGTGCCACCACTCGACTCGCAAACCGTAAAATCCAGCGAAGGCCATGGCGCGCTGAAGCAAAGTGAGATGCGCGCGAACCATCGGATCTTTCCCATCGTAGCGAAGCATGGCCGCGGGCGTAAATTCATCGAAATCGGTTGGCATCGAAACGTGCTGCCCGGAACCGTCGACGAGCGTCGCATCGACCGACACGCCCCAGCTGTGAGTCGAGCCCATGCCTTTGGGATTTGCGACGTAGTCCTCTTTTTGCGCCAGTTGCCAGAGTTTCATTTGCGCATCCGCCGGCCGGTAGGCGTCCCAAATTTTCAAACCAAATTGATAACGCCGCAAAACGCTTTGCGCGGTGGCGAGGCGCTGGGCCACGCTGGGACGAATCAGCGCAGGCATGTCTCGCGAATAAAGCGCATGGTGCGTGATGTTGTTCTCAGTGGCGTAACGCAAGTCGATCACGATGGAAGGATCGACACTCTTGATGTTTACGAGAACGAGTTCGCCCGCTGGATCAGCAGCATCTAAACGAAATGAGAAAAGAGATAATGTCGCCAGCGAGAAAAAAATTCGCTGCATCGACGGTCTACGCGCGTTCAACATGCGGCCTATCATAGCGTCGATGTTCAAATGCGAAAGGCCTCTGCTTTCAGCGCCCGGCCACACCTGACAGCGAGTCTGTCTTAGCAATGCGTTGCAAGAGAAGTCGGGCGCTATTTTCCGGAACATTGAAGCGAAGTTCAAGGTTCGCGCCTTGTCGATCTATGGCCGGCGGTTCCGCGTAAAGAAGTAAATCCGAATCCTGCAAATGCAGCCAGCGTTGTGGTTCGTTGTGGAGATCTCTTGCCATCATCGACGCGCTTTCGGGCGATTTTAATTTTAGGAGCAACCGGGCCTTCACCGGATTTTGCAATGTGACGGCCAGACCGAGTAACTGCGTTGCATCGAGAAGTTCCCGAGTGAAGATCGGATGAAAAAGACGCGTAAGACCTGGAGGATCGCGCGAAATGAGGCGCAGCGCACTCTCTTGATCGAGCGCCTGAAAGCGATCGAAGAGTTGGCCGGTGATTTTTAGATCGGCATCGATTCCCAAACGCACGCGCACCAGTTTTTCCACTTCCGGTGTGCGGCCGACCGCGATCGTCCGAGCACCGACGCGGGCCACCGAAAAATCAGGGCGCTCCCAAAGCCACAGTCCGCTAATGTTATTTTTTTCGAACGTCTGGTCCTGCGAAATTGTTCGGATGACGGGCGAAATATCGGCGTGCGCTTCGACCAGCACAAACTCGCGCGTTACGCCGGAATCGTTCGTCGCCATGGCGCGGGTGACTCGCGCAGCGTCGCGCGGCAAATTGAGCACCGGAGTGCGCGCCGCGCTCCCCGCCAGTCCTGTCCAGGTATTTTGCCAGTTGTCGGCTTGATCTTTTTGCCAGCGCTTCGGCAAATCATCGCGCTCAAACTGCGTGGCGTTAAGCGAAAGGATCGTCTCCGTTTCCTGGGGCAACCATTCGCGTTTCGGAGGCGATTGAAAAACGAGCGGCAAAATAATCGCAAGCAAGACCACCACGGAAACGATGCTGAAATAAAATTTCCGCAACTCCTGCTTGTCGATCTTACTCGAAAGCAACGCGAGTTCGGCGCGATGGCTCGTATGTCGATCTACCGCCTCGCGATGGCGACGGACCTCCTTGAGCAAGTGCGGCGCATTCGGCGGCGCAATTTCGCGCGTAGCCAGATGGCGACCAATGTTCAGGTAAGCGGGATTTTTTCGCTCTTCCACCGTCTGATGTTGCGCGCGCGCCGACCGCGCCGCTTCCTGCTGCGCGCGGCTATTTTCATTCAAGGCGCGATCGCGCGCTTCGAATTCGCCGCGGACACGCGCAATGCTCTTATCGATTTCACTCAGCTCGGCTTCGGCCGCGACCAATTTTTCCTTCGCCATGCGGCAGGCATCGGCGCTACCGAGTCGCGCGCGCACCAACTCGGCGCGCTCTTCCGGCAAACGAATGCGGCGCGCGCTGAGCACGCCCGTTTGCTTTTCCAAATCGGCCGGCGGCGGAGTCTGCGCTTGCAGCGCGGATAAATTTCGCAAGAGCTCGTGATCGGCCGCATCGTTGTCCTGGATTCGGCGCTCGACTCCGGCCAGCTCGCGATCGCAAACGTCCGCTGCGGCTTTCGCTTCGTTTCGCCGCTGCAAAATTGGTTTCTTTTTCTGCTCGAGTTTTGCGATCGCTTCGTTTTGTTCCTTAGCCGCTTGCTGTCGCTGCAATTCGATTTGCTTGATTCCTTCTTCGATTTGCGCGATGCGGAGAGCGACTTCTTTTTGTTCCTGCTCGAGTTTTTTTAGCGCGACGATTTCGCTGCGCACTTCCGGAAAATTGACCGCTTGCGCGACGCCTTCGCGGCCAAGATTGATCTCGCTCTTTTGCAGCAGCCGCTTCTCATGCCGCAAGGCCATGCGCGTTCGCTGCCGGCGAACCTTGAGACCGATTTCGCGTAATCCTGTGCGAATGAAACTCACGAAATAAGGCTACGCGGCTTGCGCCTTCCACCAACGAAAAGTTCTATTCTTCCTCGCTTAGCGTCGCCAGCACGCTAAAATCTTCCAGCGTCGTCGTGTCACCGGTAACGCGTTTACCGCTGGCGATTTCTTTCAAGAGTCGGCGCATGATTTTCCCGCTGCGCGTTTTCGGCAACGCTTCGGCGAAACGGACTTCATCCGGTTTGGCGATCGCGCCAATATGAATGCCGACGTGATTGCGTAATTCTTCTTTGAGTGCAGCTGTCGCTTCCACTCCGCTTTTTACCGTGACAAACGCGACCACGCCTTGCCCTTTCAACTCATCGGGACGTCCGACGACCGCCGCTTCTGCGACTCGCGCATGACTCACTAGCGCGCTCTCGATTTCCGAAGTGCCGAGGCGATGTCCGGCGACATTGAGCACGTCGTCAATCCGGCCAACGATCCAGAAATAGCCGTCCTGATCGCGGCGCGCACCGTCGCCAGTCAGATAATTTCCCTTAAACTCGCTCCAGTACTGCTTCTTATATCGATCTTTGTCGCCGTAAATTGTTCGCAGCATCGCAGGCCACGGCCGCCGCACGATCAACTTGCCGCCGATATTCGGGCCCACTTCTTTTCCTTTGTCATCGACAATCGCTGGATCGACACCGAAGAACGGCAGCGTCGCGCTCCCCGGTTTTGTCGGAATCGCGCCGGGCAATGGCGTGATCATGATCGCGCCGGTTTCTGTTTGCCACCAGGTATCGACGATCGGGCAGCGGCCGCCGCCGATCGTTTTCTGATACCACATCCAGGCTTCCGGATGGATCGGCTCGCCCACTGAACCGAGCAAACGCAGCGATGACAGATCGTGTTTCTTCACCCATTGATCGCCCCAGCGAATGAACGCGCGGATCGCGGTCGGCGCAGTGTAGAGAATGTTTACGTGATGTTCCTCGATGATTTTCCAAAATCGATCCGGCTCCGGCCAATTCGGCGCGCCTTCGTACATCAAGGTGGTCGCGCCATTCGCGAGCGGACCGTAAACGACGTAGCTGTGGCCGGTCACCCAACCGACATCGGCCGTACACCAAAAAAGATCTTCATCGCGAATGTCGAAGACGTATTTCATCGTCGAATAAATTCCGACGAGATAACCGCCGGTGGTGTGCAGAATTCCTTTCGGCTTTCCGGTCGAGCCGCTCGTGTAAAGAATGTAAAGCGGATGCTCGCTGTCGAGTGCCACCGGCGGACAATCAAGATCGACATGTTGCATTTCTTCGCGCCACCAAACGTCGCGCCCTTTCTCCATCGCGATTTCATTTCCGACACGCTTAAAAACGATCACACGTTTGATCGACGTGCTCCCGCGTAGCGCGTCATCGACATTTTTCTTCAGCGGAACAATTCCACCGCGGCGATAACTTCCGTCCGCCGTAATCACCGCGATCGCGCCGCTATCCGCGATCCGATCGCGAATGCTGTCCGCGCTGAATCCGCCAAACACGACTGAATGCACTGCGCCGATCCGCGCGCACGACAACATGGCGATCGCCGCTTCCGGAATTGTCGGCATGTAAATAATGACGCGATCGCCTTTGCGAATCTTGTTTCGCTTTAACACGTTCGCGAAACGGCAAACTTCCCGATGCAATTGCTGGTAAGTCAGCGTGCGCTTCTCGCCCGGTTCGCCTTCCCAAATGA